>CAYQDW010000001.1:0-93213 GCA_964416385.1 uncultured Cryomorphaceae bacterium
TAGTTGTAGCTAAATACGTTGCCATTGGCACCAGCTTGAACAATCATGGCATGGCGTAAGGTTTTAAAAATGGTATTCTCTACCCGTGATTCAGACGTAGCAAAATGCAACATCACGCCATAGGCGCGCCCGCCATCTTCAAATTCAAAAGAATCATGAAAATAGCAACCTGTTACCAATAGGTTGGTGCTATATAAGGCTTCAACATGGGCGTAGTTGCAGTTAACACTTTCAACGCCTTTTACCCAACAATTAGCGGCACGCGAAAAACGTATTTTACTTGCTTTATTACGCTCTGCTGAAAGGGTAACTTGATCTGTACGTACAAGTGTAAAACATTCAAAACCTACATTTTTTTTGAGGGATATCTTCCGCAGCCGGGGATTTTCTGTGGTTATGAAATTCATACGCAATGGAGATTCAAGCGTAATAGTGGTAGCCGTTACAGCGCTAATGCGAGAAATCTGCCCAGTTCTTCTTTCTGCCCAAGAGTCGAAAACTAGCGCTGCATCATCTTTAATAAGGCGTATGTAATCGCCAACGGCAAATGCTGCGGTGCTATTAAGCTGAAGTGTAAAATCATCTTTAAGTGCATTGGCAGTTAGCGCATATTCTGTAGAAGGCTCAGCGCCAGAAACAGAAAAGCAATCGCTCAGCACCCCACCCAGGGTAAAAGTGAAGGTTGTAATGCCGGCCCCTTTACCGCGAATAACAACATTTTCAGGAACCTCAATTTGACTTTGAAAAAGGTAATTTCCTTGGTCGAATTGAATGATAGTTGGCTGCGAGAGCCCTGACAATAAAGAAATAAGTGTTGGTGCATTATCTGTTGCACCCGTTGGGTCTCCAGAAAAATTGATCAAGTTAGTAGGGTATGCTGTATCGCGAAGCCCAGCTAATGTCCAATCTGTACTGCGTGTGCTTGGCAGGGATTGACCAAAGCCAAAAGATATGGTTAATAGCCAAAAACAAACAGTTATAGAATAGTTCTTGCGGTGGTATTTAAGCATAGTTAAAGGTAACTAAGTTGTAAGACACAAGAATTTGAATTGGTGAAATATTTTCTCCTATTTACAGAATCACTTGTCTGTTTGGCTTAAAATCTGAAAAATGGTAGGCTTTAGTTGCATAAATTCATCATTGCTTAAAAGTTTGGGCTCTTCCTGCAAAAAGCAGTTTTGGCCAGGCATAAAGGCATGTGTGCTGAAATAATAGCAATGTCCGCAAACACCGCTAATGCTTAAGTCTGAATTAACCTCAAAACCATTGTTAAATAGTTCATCAGGATACGTAGCCAGCCAATTAAAACGCTGTTCTCCGCGGCTTATTAAAAAGCTCATGTAAAGCAAAAAGAACCATTCATCTTCAGGGAAAAGTCTTTTTGCAATAGTGAAATTTACGCTATCGCAATAGGGTTCAATAATGGCTAAAAACGTATTGTCGAATTGAATTAGAAATTCTGGGTCTTTCCTGATTAGGCCATCTTTGAGCAGCGAGATAAAGTTAAAGTAGCTCCCTTTTGACCGCGTAATAAGCGGATTTAAAATATTCCAGAATTCAATTTGGGATAGCAGAGTACAATCACGTGTTTTTGGTCTTTGTTCTTTAAGACGGTTTAAAGACCTTGCTCTTAGGTCTTGGTAAAAGTCGTTGTAATTGGTCCGCTTCGGGGAGCGATTTATTAATATAAAGTTGATTATTAAGCCGATGGAGAGCGCAGTTAATAATACGAGAACGGCCGCGTACATGCTACTTTACGCGATCATCATAAGTGCCGCCCATGCTTGGGTTGTCGCCCATTAGGCGCGCCATCATTTCTTTTTTCACAATATTAAAAATCACCATGTGCACATCTTCGGTAACCTCCATATCCATTACAGGTGCATGCACAGATAAACTGGCGATTTCTTTGATTTTTCCTCCTTTAAAGCCAGTCATGGCTACGGTGGTGGCGCCAATTTCATTGGCATATGCTAACGCCTTTACAACGTTTTTACTATTGCCGCTGCCGCTTATACCAATGACTAAGTCTTTTGGTGATAAGAAGTTTTTGAGCGGCTCAACAAAAATGTCATCCCAACCAATATCATTAGCTATGGCCATCATGCTGGGTAGGTTATCATTGAGGCAAATCATTTTAAAGCGTTTTTCTAACCCATAACTCGCACCTTTTAAAAAATCGCCCGCAGCGTGGCTTGCACTTGCCCCACTGCCGCCATTACCCATTGTGTAAATGATACCGCCATTTTCATACGTACGGTAAAAGGCCTCTGCAAGCGCATTTATTTGGTTTATGTCTAACTGGTTAAGCGTTGCTTTTACCAATTCTAAATATGTAATTGCGTTATTCATTGGTGTAATAAATCAGTTTAGAGCCATCTTGCTCAAAAGTAAAGGGGAAAAGCCTAACATGGGAGAGTGCAGCGGTTAATTTTTCTTGTTTTTCTTTTGGACAATAAAACAGCATAAATCCGCCACCGCCAGCACCAAGTAACTTGCCGCCAAGTGCCCCATGTTTCAGAGCTGTTTCGTAAATGGTTGAAATTTCTGGATTTGTGATACCGCTTGCTAATTTTTGTTTGAGCAGCCAATTCTCATGTAATATACGGCCCATCTGGTCTATATTTCCTTTTATGAGTTCATCACGAAGCTCATAAACGAGACCTACCATTTGCTGAAGCGCATTAAATTTATCAGTGTCACTTGTGTTTTTGCGTTGTTCAGCCAAAATAGCTGAAGCACTACGTTGGTTGCCGATATAGTACATCACTAAATTTTCTTGTAACGCACTATAGATGTCCTTTTTGAGGTGCACTGGTGAAACATTCACTTTCCCATCTGGTAAAAATTCTATCACGTTCAGTCCTCCGTATGCCGCGGCATATTGATCCTGCTTGCCAATAGGTTCTCCGAGAAGCTCAATTTCTACCTGACAAGCTTCGCGCGCTAGCCGCTCTTTATCTGCCAGTTGATTAGTAACTGCATACAAATTATGTAAGAGGCCTACAGTAAAGCTACTGGAAGACCCCATGCCAGTACCACTAGGCACATCTGCAATTGAACTTACCTCTAATCCGCCCTGAATATTAAATTTTTCTAAAACAGTGCGTAAAATGGGGTGCTTTAATTCGCTGAGGTTGCTTACCGTTTCCGTTTGTGAATACTTGGTACGGATCTTATCCGGCTCAAAAAAGGCATGGCTACTGATGTACATGTATTTGTTGATCGATGTGCTAAGCACTGCTCCGGTGCTGCGCTCGTAAAACGCAGCCAGATCGCTGCCGCCACCAACAAAGCTTATTCTAAAAGGGGTTTTTGTAATGATCATGTTTGAAGTTCGAAGTCTGAAGTTCGAGGTATTCTCAAATCGAAAATTTTAATTCTCAAATCACCATGTCTGCGAAAGTACCATGTTTGACCATAAAACGTGTATGAAGGTTATCGTAATTTTGAAATGATTTCCAGAAGTTTCTTTGGGTCTTGGCGGTTGTCCCAAAAGGCGAGAATGATAATTTCATTGGGTAGCGGGCGAAAATAAATGCTGTAGTCCCCCAGAATAGCAATTCGCACATCCTCGTAATCTGAGATTTTAAACTGGTTTGGATTCTCTGCAATGGCTTTTGTCTTTGCGCTGACACTGCGAAGAAGTTTTTTAGAATAGGTGGCTGACTTATTTCTGTTAACCCAATATTCAAGAATGCTCAAATATTGTAAATCAGCCGTTCTGGACCATTTTACAGCTCGTTTAGCCACTTTAGGTTTCGTTTATCCATTTCTTCCTGAGAAATTAAACGGCCGTACTTAATATCTTCCTCAGCCAACCTAAGCATTTCAAGTTGCTCACTGGTTAGCTCATCACTGGCATAGTTCTCCTTGATAATGCTTTGCTTTGCAGAAATAAATTGCTCAACCTGCTCAAGAATATCCAGATTTTTAATGGCCAAAATGCGATGAATAAGACGTTGTTTTATAGTTTCTTCTGAATTCATTTAGCGAAAGTAGAGATTTTGAGTAATGGATTTTCAATGCTTTACATCGGCCATCAAAACCTTTTAACCCGAATTATGCATTAGAACTTTGTAAAGAGAGTCTAAAGTGCAAAATATCAGGAAGTTCTGTTCGAAAAGCATAGCACCGCTATGGTTACAGAACCGAACGAAGCGAAGCGACTGATATGAAGTAATTTAGGCTCGGAATAGATTTTCTAATGTATAATCCGGGTTTAAGTAAATATGAGTGTGAACGAGGAAGCATTTCTGCCTGAGGTGGATAGCTCGTAAACTCGGTTCGCACACGAGCATTGGGGGTCTTTGTGATTATCATTGTTCAAGGTTCAACGTTGAAATTTCAATGTACAGCATGACTTTGAACTTTCAACCTTTAACTTTCAACCGCTTACAGGCGGATGTCTGCGAATGTAACGTGTTTGGCGATAATATCGTATTCTGTAGGCTTTCGTTCAGCATAAAGCTTTTAGATGGCTTCTGGAGAATAGCCTTTCCAACCGTAGAAGGTTGTAATCCACGACTTCAACGACTCTTGATCAATCGTCTTGAAGATTTATAAATCAGCTTGTTCGCTAAGAGAAGGGAAAACAGAATCCTATCTTTTAATGGACACTAATGATTGAATCATCCAACTATTGCCTTATTTGTGATAAAAACTATTCTTTCAATGAAATTGTTTAAAACACTTCTTACGCTTCAACTCTCGATTTGTTTCTTGCTAGTAAATGGTTAAAACAGTTTTCCATGCACTACCTCAGAACCTAATGGTGTTAACTTTTTATCTCAAATTCCTACGAGTATCTTTATGACTCTCCTCCAGATGTAAACATAGATTTAAACGTTAATGCAAACTGTGTGTGGCTACCTACACCATTTGATCCTGTTAATGATGCAAATGGAGATCCATATAATCCGGATGAAAAGAATATTATGTCTTACTCAACCCCTGAATGTAAAGAATACTTCACACAGGTCAGGCAAATAGAATGCTTGATATGATTGTGAATCATCCAGATTTAATTCCATGTGTCTCAACGCAAATACAAAGCCCTTTAACTGATTTAGACTTAGCTGTGAGGGATACTGATTTTGACTTGGGTTGGGGCTATCAGTTCGGTTGGTACTTTGATAAAAGCCCTGATATATGGGTAAGAAATCAGCCTGATGGACTGACAAATCAAATTCACGAAGACCCTGAATATGACAACTTAAATCCTGTTTATGTTTACATTAGAGTAAGAAACATTGGATGCGCAACGTCATTAGGTACAGAATCAATGAACTTGTATTGGTCAAAAGCCTCATCATCATCATCATGGCCAGCTAATTGGGACGGTACACAACCTACAATTGGTAATAGTATAGGCAACAAGACTATTCCAGTTCTAATGCCAGGTGAAGAAACAATTCTTGAATTTCAGTGGACTATTTTGAATCCAAACCAATATAACAACTGGGCTAGCTGCCTCCTGGTCAGAGTAAATGCAGGAATTAATGACCCATTCGTGGCAAATATTGACTTGGGACAGGAAGTTTTTCTGAATAATAATATTGCGCTCAGAAACGTAACTGTACTAGATAATCTTGCAGGAAAAGCTGAGCCAGGTTGGATTAATGATGTTTATTATCCACATGGCAGATATATGTTTATCGGTAATGCAAGTGCGTATCCTGAGTCATATGATATTCATTTCGAAGTTCCCGAAGCAAGTATTGAGAACTCAATTATCAATGAAGGTGAAGTCAAACTTATCTTTGAAGATGTTGGTTGGAATTTGATGCTTCAAGCAGGAATAGATCAGAACCCAGGTATAGAGATATTAGAGCCGAAGGTTGTTGTAATAAATCAAAACGCCATACAAATAAACGATGTTAGCTTTTTAGCGGAGCAGAGAATACCCGTTTATGTCGGATTTAGCTTTTACTCAGAACAAATAACACCTGAACTACTATATGAATACAGAGTATCTCAAACCAAAAGTTCTGATAGCTTGCTCATAGGAGCAGAGCATTTTGAAATATACAAGCACCAACGCAGTCCATTTCAAGCTGACGCTGGAGAAGATGAATTAATATATCAGAATCAGAATATTACCCTTGATGCTGAAGATATAAATGAGCAAGCCATTTATAATTGGTACGACTCAGAGGGAAATGCAATACATACTGGCCAACAACTTTCGGTATCGCCAGACTCTTCTTCAGTATATCGATTAGAAGTTATTGCTGAAAATGATGGTTTCAAAGATTACGACCAAGTTACAGTTACAGTACTTAATTGCCTAATCACTTCAATATCTCCCAATCCAAATAGTACACCAGAGGTTGACGTAAATTATCAAATAGAAGGTGCTGGCTCCGCGTATTTAATGATAAGCGCTCCATATAGTTATGTCTCAAATAATTATCTCTTAAACACTAATAGCAATTCAATAACAATTCCAATATCGTCATACAGCCCAGGAAGCTACTATGTATTTTTAGTTGTTGATGGACAGATTGTTCATTCAAAAACATTGATAATATTATGAGAATAGTTATTGGCAGCCTCCTCTTATTGATATCATTTAGTGCATTAAGTCAAGTGCCAAATGCTGATTTCGAAAACTGGATTTCTGTGGGGTCTTATGAAGACCCCGTGTCATGGCAAACAAATAATGGAGTGACAACTACTGTAACAAAAACGTTAGATTCATATTCAGGTTTGTTTGCACTTAGTGTCAGTAGTAATTATCCAAGTATTGAGGGGAAGGGACCTGGTGTAGCATATTGTTTTATCCAAAATAATGGTGCAGATACCTTAATCGCATGGATTAAGTGTGACAGTATTGTTGGTCCCGCCAAAGGAGTGGTTGAAGTAGTCGCATACAATCAAGGACAAAACCCTCTGGTAATTACACGAAAAGAGATCACCCAACAATCTGCAACATATCAACAAGTAGAATTATCAATTCCTTTTGTTAGTGCGGACAGTCTTGCCATCGTCTTAAAGGCAGAATCATTTTTATCATCAACGGGGTACGAGGGTTTTGTTAGAATTAAAGCTGATCAATTAAGGCTTCAAAGCACTATTGGGTTAACCGAAGAAATTCTTGATTATAATGTTTATCCAGTGCCAACGAAGAATGTTATGCACATTGACATTCAAAAAATTAATCTCAAAATTGAGTTAATTAGTGCCGAAGGGTTATTAATTAGAGAATTTCCAACTGATGCTACTCAAGTTGATTTATCCTTTCTCCCGAACGGCATATATTTTTTGAAATTCACAAGTCGAGGATTATCTACCTATCAAAAAATAATTAAGAGAGATTAGTTGAATTAATCTGGTCTCCGCTCGCATATTTGTTAAAGCGAATCAGTAGTTGACTTCGATAAAAAAAAGGGTGCAGTTGAAAAAGTTGATTGATTTAAAATACCAAATCTGCAAATTCCACATCTTTTTCAATCAAATCATACTCCGTACGTTTACGTTCCGCATAAAGCTTTTCAATCGCTTCAGGTGAATACCCTTTCCATTGGTAAAAGGTCTCAAATCGCGCGCGTAGGTCTGCATCGCTTATCTGTTTAAATACTTTCAAATCGGCCAGGTTGCGCAAATGCGCGGTGGCCAAACCTACAATACCTTCCAGAATTACAACGTCATGGTCAGCCAGCCGGTAGCTCACACTTTGTGCGGTGCGCAAGGGGTGGCGGGCATAACCCGAAGCAACTACTTCCTGCCCGTGTAATATGGCTTCAATATCCCGTTCCAGCTTTGGCAGTTGAAAATTGTGGAACACATCAACTTCTGCTTGACGTTCACTTTTGGGTAAGATCCAGTCGTCTAGACTTACAAGCAAAACCTTATGTCCATTAGATTCTAGGTACTTAGAGAGGGCAGTGGCCAGCGTACTCTTGCCAGAGCGCGTATTTCCTGCAATGCTAAATATAAAAGGTCGCTTTTTACTTTCTGCAAAAGCCCTGTGAAGCGTGTCAATTTGCTTTTGAAGTGGATTATCAAGAATAAAATCAACGGCTTCTTGCAAATTGCCCATAAAATAATCGGGTAAGAATTGGGCATTTTTTACACCATGACCAGTTTTTACGCCTATGGTGGTTACACCAGCTGCACGGCCTGCCAATGCATCGCGCTCACTGTCGCCAATCATGTAAGATTTTGAAAGATCGATGTTAAATCGCTCTGCCGCTTGTAAAATCATACCAGGCTTTGGTTTGCGGCAATTGCATGCTACCTTAAACTCTTTAACCTCGCCCGGAAAACCACCGTGCGGGTGGTGCGGACAGAAATAAATGGCATCAACAAATGCGCCTTGTTCGCCCAATTGCCACGCCATTTTCTTGTGGATTTCGCTCAGACCATCCAAATCGGTCAACCCACGTGCGATAACACTTTGGTTGGTAATAACCACGGCCAAATATCCAGATTTGTTAATCTTTTTAATCGCCTCCGCGGCATAAGGATAAAGGGTGAACTCGTCAGGATCCTTGATGAGATCAGTGTCATAGTTAATCACACCATCACGGTCTAGAAAAATGCACTTCTGTTTGTGCTTTAAATTTCTGGAGGCTACTTTACCACTGCG
Organism: uncultured Cryomorphaceae bacterium; assembly: GCA_964416385.1. Taxonomy (GTDB): domain Bacteria; phylum Bacteroidota; class Bacteroidia; order Flavobacteriales; family Schleiferiaceae; genus JAUHWL01. Next base: position 8,594 of record CAYQDW010000001.1, read on the forward strand.
CAAATCGCCAGAAACTTTATGTAGCCGATCTGGCGTACCCATATCTTTTAGGTACTCGGTGGTATTGTAGGCATAAACCGGGGTTTCTTTAATAATGTTTGGGAAAATATCCTTTCCAAAATCTGCTTTTATGCCTTCTTCTAAATACTTAAAGATTTGCGAACTAAAAATATAAGTAGCGGCATTAACCACGTTGTGGTAAAAAACACCCGCTTTATGCGGCTTGGGATGAAAAGCGGTTACCAAACCATTTTCGTCCATTTCTAATAAATCACTATCAAATGGATGATCATTTGGGTGCACAACCAATGTAGCCGTTGCGTTTTTAACTTGATGAAAGGCATAGAGCCTTTTGATATCCATATCTACCAAAACATCGCCATAAAGCACTAAAAAATCTTCTTTTAAGTGAGATTCTAAAGCTTTTACACCACCAACAGTACCAAGAGGTTTTTCTTCAACGTAGTAGTGCAACTTTACGCCAAATGCATCGCCATCGCCAAAATATTCAATAATGCTGTCTTTGAGGTGATTAACCGTTAGCCAAATTTCATTGATGCCATTTTCGGCACAAAGCGTAATGAGATAAGAGAGCAGAGGCTTACCCTCAATCGGCATCATAGGTTTGGGCAGATCACTACGTACACCTTGTAAACGCGTACCTTTTCCTCCAGCTAAAATAACGGCCTTCTTAAGCATGGGTCAAAGGTAAGTTTCACAAACATTCTTATCTGCACAGTCTGTCAATAATTAAGAATTCTTATCGTTGTGTCATTACGTATTTTTGTCAACACGTTTAAAAACTATGCACAAGTATTATTTCATATTTCTTTTTCTCTTGCCCATTGGCATAATGGCGCAAGAAAACAAAGTTGATTCGCAGGGCCGTAAACAAGGGCAATGGCGCAAGTATTATTCTGAAAAGAAGGTGCGTTACGAAGGCATGTTTAAAAATGACATACCTATAGGCATATTTACGTATTACTATGAAAATGGAAAAAAGATGGCGGTAAATCGCTATCGCGGTACTTCAGGCATTGCCTATTCTACCCAATACAATGAGCAAGGTATTCGCATTGCAGAAGGTAAATATGTGGGCCAAGAAAAAGATAGCATTTGGCGTATTTATAATGATAAGGGCATTTTTATTGCAGAAGAAAGCTATTCTAAAGGCATAAAAGAAGGTGCTTGGGTTACTTACTACGAAGATGGTACCGTTGCAGAACGCATTGAGTATGAAAATAATGTAAAGAGTGGCGTTTGGATTCAGAAATATGAAGATGGTACCATACGCACTAAAGGCATTTATAAGGATAATGCCTTAAACGGTGAGTGTTCATATTTTGATGAAAATGGAAAACCTACCGAACGCGGAGCATATAAATTAGGTTTAAAGCATGGTGTTTGGTTGGTTTATGAAGATGGCAGCCCCCTAACCAAAGAAGTTTGGAAGCAGGGTAAATTGATTAAGAGTACCCCCTTAAAAAAATGAAACGTGTAGTTGTAGGGCTTAGTGGTGGTGTAGATAGTAGCGTAGCCGCGTATCTCTTAAAAGAGCAGGGCTATGAGGTTATTGGTTTGTTTATGCGTAATTGGGTAGACGAAACGGTTACGCTGCATAATGAGTGCCCTTGGATAGAAGACAGTAACGATGCGATGATGGTAGCAGAGAAACTCGGCATACCATTTCAAGTAATAGACCTAAGCGCTGAATACAAAGAGCGCATTGTTGACTATATGTTTGCAGAGTATGAGGCAGGGCGAACGCCAAATCCGGATGTGCTCTGCAATCGCGAAATCAAATTCGACATTTTTTTAGATACAGCATTAAAATTGGGTGCCGACTATGTTGCTACGGGTCATTATTGCCGAAGGGGTATAGTGGAGCACAATGGTAAAACCATTTACAGGCTATTGGCTGGTGCCGATGAAATGAAAGATCAAAGCTATTTTCTGTGTCAGTTAAATCAACACCAACTTTCTAAAGCATTATTCCCAATTGGCGAATTAAAAAAGCCTGAGGTACGCAAAATTGCACGTGAGTTAGATTTGGTGACGGCAGAAAAAAAAGATTCGCAAGGCCTTTGCTTTATTGGTAAAGTTAGCCTGCCTGATTTTTTGCAGCAACAGCTTAAACCCAAAACAGGTGCCATTATAGAAATACCTGCAGATGCACCAATATTTCAACGTACGCCCTTTGTTTATGGTGATGATGTTAGTTCTGAGGGCTTGTCAGAGATGAGCTTACCATATAAATACGCACCAGAAATGGGCACCAAAGTAGGCGAACATCGCGGTGCGCACTACTTTACCATTGGCCAACGAAAGGGCTTGTTGGTTGGTGGGTCGCCAAAACCATTGTTTGTAATCGGTACTGATGTAGCAACCAATACAATTTATGTAGGGCAGGGAGACGCGCATCCTGGATTGTATCGCCACGTACTTTTTATTCCAACTAAAGATGAGCATTGGTTACGCCCAGACTTAAAACTCTCCGTAGGAGAAAACAAACGTTTCTCTGCCAGAATAAGGTACAGGCAGCCATTAAAAGAAGCGATTCTCTATAAAGATAAAGAGGGGTTGTATATTGCGTTCATTGATGCCCAACGCGCCATTACGCCAGGTCAATTTACTGCGTGGTACATGGGCGAAGAATTAATAGGATCAGGAGTTACAGCATGAAAAAAATAGTACTTATTACGCTTGCCTTAGCAGCAACTTTAGCCACAAAAGCACAGGTTAAATTCTGGGTTTTTTTTACGGATAAGCCTCATGCCGAAAGTTTTTTACAAGCGCCTGAGCGTATGTTAAGTGAGCGCGCACTAATGCGCAGACAGCGCCAAGACATACCGTTAAGCATTACAGATGTGCCCGTATCAACCACATACATAAAAGCCTTAAAAAATGAAGGTGTGGTTGTTTTAACCCAAAGCAAGTGGCTAAATGCGGTAAGTATTTTTGCAACGCAGCAACAGCTAGAAAGTATTCAAAACCTAAGTTTTATAAAAACCATAAAGCCTGTGCTTAACATGGGCCGCGCACAAGAATTGATAGAAGAAACGTCTATTTTTAAAACATTTACAGCGCAGCCCTATTCATATGGCAACAGTTGGAATCAGATTTCTATGCTGGCCGGTAACGTGCTACATGATAATAACCTCAGAGGGCAAAACATGTTGATAGCGGTATTAGATGGTGGTTTTACAGAGGCTCAAAATATTAGTGCATTTGATAGTCTTTGGGCCAGAAATGGCATTATAGCAACACATGATTTTGTGGATGGAGATACTAACGTTTTTGAGCGCGGAAGTCATGGTACAAGCGTGCTTAGTGTTATGGCCGGATTTGTAGACGGCCAAATGGTTGGATCTGCTCCAAAAGCAAATTATATTTTATTGCAATCTGAAGATCAGTCTAGCGAAACTACCATAGAAGAAGATAATTGGGTGCGCGCAGCAGAGTTTGCAGATAGTGTTGGCGCAGACCTCATTAACAGCAGTTTGGGGTATTACACGTTTGATGGTGGAATTGGGGATTATACCTATGCAGATCTTGATGGCAGAACGGGCATAACAACAATAGCCGCGCTCATGGCTGCACGAAAAGGTATTCTAGTTGTAAATAGTGCGGGTAATGAAGGTTCATCTGCCTGGAAATATATCATAACGCCTGCGGATGCAGATAGCATCTTGGCTGTGGGAGGAGTTGATGAAAACGGAATACGCGTAAACTTTAGTAGCCACGGCCCAACAGCAGATGGTCGTATTAAGCCAGATGTTTGTGCAAAAGCACAAAGTGTAACGCTTATCAATGTTTTCGGAAATGTAGCTACCAGTAATGGTACCTCGTTTTCTTCCCCTTTAATTACTGGTTTAGCAGCCTGTCTATGGCAAAATCACCCTAACCGCACAGCCATGCAGGTGCGCAGTGCCATTATGCAAAGTGCAAGCATGTATAATAATCCGGATACTTTGATGGGGTATGGAATTCCAAATTTTGCCCTTGCGGATGTATATCTTACATTTTTAGATAATGAGGCATTCCAACCTAACTTACAGGAGGTTGATTTACTGCCCAATCCGTTTTTGGATGTAGTTTCTTTACGTGTAAAATTACCCAGATATCCTGAGCACGCCCACTTAGTGATTATGGATAGCTCAGGAAAAATGGTCTATAAGACCGCGCTAGAAATCAATTCAGAAATAACGGCCATTGGTGGTTTGGATGTTTTACCTGCAGGTCTATATATTTTCTCAGTTACCATTGGTGGTAAGGCCTATCAATTTAAAATGGTACGTTAATTCATAAGGTGGATTAACGATCTATTTGGGTTGAGAATTACCATAATTATTAAATGATGTCTTTTTCAAAAGCTATGATGCATGAATAGAGTCACTTCGCTTTTTAACATTAAATATCCTATTGTGCAGGCGGGCATGATTTGGTGCAGTGGTTGGTCCTTGGCCAGTGCAGCCGCTAATGCAGGTTGCTTAGGGCTAATTGGCTCAGGAAGTATGTACCCAGATGTTTTGCGTGAACAAATCCGTAAAACGAAAAAAGCCACAAACAACCCATTTGGCGTAAATGTGCCGATGCTTTACCCCGATATTGAAAAGCACATGCAAATCATTATAGAAGAAGGGGTTAAGGTTGTTTTTACCTCTGCCGGCAATCCAAAAACCTGGACTAAAATTTTAAAGGATGAAGGCATCACGGTGGTTCACGTGGTAAGTAGTGTAAAGTTTGCGCTAAAGGCTCAAGAGGCTGGGGTAGATGCTGTTGTTGCCGAGGGGTTTGAAGCTGGGGGTCATAATGGTAGGGATGAAACAACAACCTTCTGTTTGTTGCCAATGGTGAGGAAAGCCTTAGATATTCCGTTAATAGCTGCAGGAGGCATAGGTACCGGCAGAGGGATGTTGGCTGCGATGACTTTAGGCGCTGATGGCGTGCAAATTGGGAGCCGTTTTGCAGCAAGTTTAGAGAGTAGTGCACATCAAGCCTTTAAAGATGAAATTGTTAAGGCCAAAGAGGGCGACACTATGCTTACGCTAAAAGAGCTTGCACCAGTTAGATTAATCAAAAACAAATTTTTTCATGACATTCAATCTGCATATAACCGTGGGGCTTCTACAGAAGAGCTAAAAGAATTACTAGGCAGGGCACGCGCAAAACGTGGTATGTTTGAGGGTGACTTAATTGAAGGTGAGCTAGAAATCGGGCAGGTTAGTGGCTTAATTGAAGATATTCAGCCAGTAGCTAGTATTGTGAACGATTTAATCAGCGAGTACGAGGAAGCGCGTGCCTCAATGATGGGTGATTCATTTTCGCTTTAAAGCCAAAGATTCATGATTAAGAATGCTTAAGCGGTCTTCATTTTGGAAAGCATTTGGTCCAGGTGTGCTTTTTGCAGGCACCGCAATTGGCGTATCGCATTTAGTGCAAAGTACCCGTGCTGGCGCAGATTATGGTTATTCTTTAGTTTGGGCTATCATTCTTGCCAATGTTTTAAAGTATCCTTTTTTTGAGTTTGGTACGCGATATGCCCATGCTACGCAAACATCACTTTTAGCAGGTTATCATAAACTTGGTAAATTACCAATTTGGCTCTACGTAGTTGTAACAGTTTCTTCCATGTTTACTGTAACAGCGGCTGTAACGTATGTTACTGTTGCCTTAATTGCATCTATAAGCGGTTTTACATCAAGTGCAGCATTACTCATACAAGTGGTGGTACTTTATATTTTAATTGTTGGTGGATTGGTTGTCGGTCAGTTTAAGCGCTTGGATCAAGCTATCAAAATTATTGCAGGCACATTTGTTATTGCTTTAGTTGTTGCTGTTGTAGCACTAGCGTTTAATCAACCGCCACATAAAATTCAACCCCAACTTACAACGTTATTTCACGATCATAGCAAACTCATTTTTGTAATTGCTTTAATGGGTTGGATGCCAACGGCCATTGATTTAAGTGCTTGGAATAGCATTTGGACCATAGAACGAACAAAATCTGAGAAGGAGCTCCCCACACTAAAACAAGTTTTATTAGATTTTAAAATTGGATATTGGATTTCTGCTATACTCGCGCTTGTCTTTCTAGTTTTGGGTGCAGAACTCATGTTTTTTCAAGGTACTACCTTTCCTAAAGCACCCGCTGCGTTTAGTGCTACCCTTATAGAATTATTCAGTGCCCAAGTGGGTGCTTGGAGTTACACATTTGTAGCTATTGCAGCCATTGGTGTTATGCTTAGCACATCCATAACAGTGTTTGATGGATACGCACGTGTGATGTCAATTACATCCGGCATGCTTGGGCGTTCATCACATTTAAGATCATATGCAACATGGTTGTTTATCACGGCTGGTGGGGGCTTAATAGTCATCTTCTTTTTCAATCAGCAGCTCACAAAACTTGTAGATGTAGCCACCACAATATCTTTTATTGTGGCACCAGTGGTAGCCATTCTCAATTTGAAATTGGTCATGGCAAAGCACTTTCCAAACCCTGCAAAACCAAGTAAATTCATGCAAGTATGGGCGTTTTTAGGTATAATTTTTCTATTCTTATTCGCAGCTTTGTATTTGTTCTCCGTTATTAGCTAACATTTTTTTTCCGTAAACTAATTAGATATGCAGTTAAGTTATTTTCATCCCCCTAAAAAAGAGCAATTCATGTTATCTTGGCGGCATAAATATTTAGGTATGAAAGGCATTAAGGCAATATCACTTTTTGTTCTACTTATTTTGGCCGCTTTCTCAAATGATGTAAAAGCATCACACCTTTTAGGAGGTGAAATTATTTGGGAATGTTTGCCATCAGGACAATATAGATTCACCATAACTCTGTATAGAGATTGTACCGGTATTCCGTTAAACAGTAATACAGAATCTCTCTCAACAAACTCTGGTGGAACAATTACATGTACAAAAATTTCAACCACATACATCAATAAGCAATGTGATGCGCCAACTTGTGTAGGTGCAACTATACCTTATATCGGTGCGATAGAACAGCATGTATACCGCTCGGGGCCAGTAACCTTAACGGGAACACCACCTGCTGGTGGATGGTATTTCTCGTGGCAAAGCTGCTGTAGACCTGGTACCGTTACAAATCTTGTAAGCCCTGGTGGTACTGGATATACGTTAAGAGCTGTTATGTACCCATATACCCCCCCCGCAGCTGGTGGGGCGCTAAGTGCAAACCCATGTTATGATAACTCACCTAGTTTTTTAGAGGCGCCAGATGTTACAGTTTGTACTTCTTATGATGCCGAGTACATGAACTTGGGTTATGATGAAGACTTGGACAGTTTATACTACGATTGGGACTGGCCAAAAGATGACGGGTTGGGATGGCCAGCACCTAACGTTCAATTTTTAGGAGGGTACTCATTTACTAACCCACTACCAGCTTCTGCGAACGCTTCTTTAGATAATGAAATTGGGCGTGTTACATTCAATTCTTCTATTCAAGGAAGTTTTGCTACCTGTATAAAAATTGAGGAGTGGCGTTGCGGGCAGCTCATAGGTGAAGTCTTTAGAGACATCCCCATCTTTATCAAACCGTGTTCTCCACCAGCCGGACTTTGTGGAGGCTTGGCCAATAACGCACCATCGCTGGCCTTTCAGTGGGTGCCTGGATACGATACACTTACACCAATTTATAACTCTAACAATAAGCTTACGCACTATGAAATGGATGTGTATGCCACAACAGAAGTAAAGTTCAAGTTGGTCTCTCAGGATACTGACTTACAACCAAATTGTGCGCCTCAGTCTATCATCTTTAAAGGGCAAGGCGGTAATTTGAGCTCGGCTGCTAACTATGGAAACGCTAATAATTGCTTGTTCCAAACACCCTGTGCAACCTTAGCACCCGGTCCAGGACAAACCGGTTTTACCACAACGCTAAATAATACGGTTGAATTTACATGGCAAACTACCTGCGACCATCTTACATATCAACCGTTCTTATGTGGTGGTCTGAGAAATACCTATGAATTTTTCTTCCGTTTTGAAGATAATGCATGCCCATATCCGGCATTTAGCTACGCTACGGTAAAAATCAACGTATTAAATTATCCTCCAATTCCGCCAGATATGTCTGGGTCATGCGTAACAACGCAGCCCAACGGCGATATTACATTTGACTGGATTGAGCCAGCGGACACCGGTATTAACTTTGACGGGTATGCCATATTCCGCTCTAATGGTGGTTCGCCATTTACAAGCATTGATACTATATACAATTATCTAACAACGTCATTTACAGACGTTAATCCGCCAACAGGCGTAAACCAGTACTATGTACGTACATTGGGTGGATGTAGCTTGATCAGTGTGCCTAGTGATACCATACAGAATATTGATTTAACCCTTGTGGCCATTCCGCCGCCTCCAAATAGTTCTATTGCAGATTTATCTTGGAATGCGAAGAAACCTTCTGGTGCAGGTGGGGAGTACTATCAAATTTGGAGAGAAATCTGTGGTACAGGCAATTGGGAATTGATTGATAGTACCCAGTCTCTTGATTTCAACGATACTGTGAATGTTTGTGGAGAATGCCTCAAATATCAAATTAGAATTAATAACTCTTGTAATAGTAGTGTAGATAGTGGCTATTTCGCTGATCAAAGTAACACGGATATCATTGAGATAGACAGTGTAACGGTTCAAAATGGCATGGCCTATGTGGCCTGGGATACTACATCTGCAAGTAGCGATGTTGTTGAATACGTATTGCTTAAACAAGACATTTCTGGTTCATGGGTTTCTGCCGCTACGGTGCCAATAGGAACTGCTATGCCATATCAAGTACCAGGAAGTAATGCGGCTTCAGAAAAAGAGCGCTACAAAGTTGTTACGTTAGATAGCTGCGGAAATCAAAGCAGTGATTTAAATGCCGTAGCACATAATACATTGTATTTATCTGTGAACTCAGACCCCTGCGATGCTTATGTTAGATTGCGTTGGAATAGTTACAAACAATGGACACAAACAGATGTAGGTGTTTATGAGCTTTATGCAGATATTACTGATAACGCAGGAAACACAACCAACCACGTATTAATATTTCAAGGTACGCCAAATGATACGGTACATGACCATACTAGCGTGATTAGCGGTTATGAGTATTGTTATTACCTAAGAGCAACTGATACAACAGGTGCATATTCATCTACCTCCAATAAAATCTGCGTTAGTTCGCAAGTGGTGCGAAAAAGTAGATTATTGTATATGGGTAGAGCTACAGTAAAAACAGATGGTAGCATTGAAGTATATGGTTATTTAGATCCAGATGCTGATGTAATTGATTATGGCATAGAACGCGCAGATAACAGAAAAGGCCCGTGGTTTACAATGGGTAGAATACCGAAGCCAGTAACAGGGCCTTGGGAGTTAAAATTCAATGATTATAGCGCTGCGCCAGAGTCTAACCAATATTTCTATCGCTTTACATCTGTTGATAGCTGTGGTGCACTGGATACTATTTCTAACATTGGTAGAAATATCTTGCTACGCGCCAAGAGCAATGGCAACTTGTCTAATACCCTGACTTGGAATCCGTATGAGGAATTTGGCGGTGAAGTAGGCAAGTATGAGGTCTATCGCATGGTTGATTATAATGGTTCTTGGCAGTTGGTTACAGATTTACTAACGGATAAGGATACCATCTTTATTGATGATATTAGACCTTTTGATGAAAGTAATGGTGCATTCTGCTACTATGTTAGGGCCGTAGAGTCTAACAATCCGCTAGGTTTTGTTGATGAATATGGTCTACCATTTAGTTCAGAAAGTAATCGTGTATGTGTAACACAAGAGGCACGCATTTTTATACCTACAGCGTTTAATCCTAATAGCGATATTGATGAAAATAGAATTTGGCGTCCGACAAATGTCTTTGCCAGAGAAAACAGCTATCAGCTAATTGTTATAAACCGCTGGGGAGATAAAGTATTCCAAACTACAAGCACTTCAGAAGGGTGGGATGGTACTTATCAAGGAGAAGCCCAACCTCTAGGTGTTTATACCTATGTGATTAAATACAGATCTCTAGAAGGTTTGCCTATTGAAGAGCGCGGAACATTTACCTTACTCCGATAGGTATGCTTTATTAACGATTAAAAAAACCCTGGTTTAAGCCGGGGTTTTTTGCTTTTTACAAACCGGTTATCGGGTTTTAATTGTTGTATCTTTGCGCGCAATTTAATCTCAAATTGCAACTCCAACATGGCTTTTCATTCCTCTAAAATCGCATTCGAAGGTCTTACCTACGATGATGTTTTGTTATTGCCTGATTACTCGGATATATTACCCCGTGATGTAAACATTACCACCCAGTTTACCCGGAATATTAGCCTTAAAACGCCAATTATCTCTGCAGCAATGGACACTGTTACAGAAAGTGCTATGGCTATTGCTGTAGCCCAAGATGGCGGCATTGGCGTACTGCATAAAAATATGACCATAGAGCAGCAGGCCATGGAGGTAAGAAAGGTAAAGCGCGCTGAAAGTGGGATGATTTTAGACCCAGTTACACTTGCTGGCACCGCGCTTGTAAGCGATGCGAAGAACATGATGGCCGAATTTAAAATTGGAGGGATTCCTGTTGTTGATGCCAGCAATAAGTTGATAGGGATTATTACCAATAGAGATTTGCGCTTTGAACGTAATAACCACCGTCCGATTAGTGAAATCATGACGAAGGACAATTTGGTGACTACGCACCCTAATACAACTATGGAAGAAGCTGAGGTTACGCTTCAACAACATAAAATTGAAAAGTTACCAGTGGTTAAAGAGGATGGTACGCTCATAGGCCTAATCACCTATAGAGATATTACCAAAATGCGTATTAAGCCATTGGCGTGTAAAGATCAATTTGGGCGGTTGCGCGTGGCTGCGGCTGTGGGTGTAACCCCAGATGTATTAGATCGCGTTAGTGCTTTGGTAGAAAGTAATGTAGATGCCATTATTATTGATACGGCTCATGGGCATTCTAAAGGAGTGGTAGAGGCCTTAAAACAAGTAAAGAAAACCTTTGCAGATTTAGATGTTGTGGTTGGCAATGTTGCTACAGGTACGGCTGCCAAGTATTTGGTAGATGCTGGTGCAGATGCTGTGAAAATCGGTGTTGGCCCAGGAAGCATATGTACCACGCGTATTGTTGCCGGGGTTGGTGTTCCTCAATTAAGTGCCATTTTAGAAGCTGCAGATGCCATTAAAGGGGCTGGTGTTCCCATTATCGCTGATGGAGGAATTCGCTTTACTGGTGATATTGTAAAAGCACTGGCTGCAGGCGCAGATTCTGTTATGCTTGGTTCTTTACTTGCAGGAACCAAAGAATCTCCCGGAGAAACAATTATCTATGAAGGTCGTAAATACAAAACCTACAGGGGCATGGGTTCGGTTGAAGCCATGGCAAAAGGCTCCAAAGACAGATATTTTCAAGATGTAGAAGATGATATCAAAAAATTGGTTCCTGAAGGTATTGTTGGCAGAGTGCCTTATAAAGGCGATGTTGGCGAAGTGATGTACCAATTTATTGGTGGTTTACGTGCCGGTATGGGATACTGCGGTGCCAAAGACATTAAACTTCTACAAGAAAAAGCACGCTTTGTACGTATCACAACGGCGGGTATGAATGAAAGTCATCCGCATGATGTACAAATAACACGCGAAGCGCCAAACTATAGCAGATAAAAAACACTCTTTTTTGGCACAATTCTTTTCGGCCATCGCAATGTGGTTGATCTACAAGATTGCTTTGCTTGTAGCAATTGCTTTTTCAAAATTATTGTCGCCCACATCTACCATAAATCGCCCCCAAAAAAAGCTGAAAGCGATTATGTTTTCTGCTTGAACCTTGTAAGCGTAAAAGTTACATTTGCCAACCTTTCATAAAAACATCTAAACAATGAAGCGATTAATCATTTTAGGAGCCCTCGTATATTCCTCAGTTTCTTGGGCGCAAAATCAACCACTGTTTACGATTGGCGATGAGCCTGTTACAGCGCAAGAGTTCAAAGCAATTTATTTAAAAAATAGGGATATTGGTAAGGATATAGACCCTAAAACACCAAGTGAGTATTTAGACCTTTATATTAATTTTAAGCTTAAAGTACGCGAGGCGCGTGCACTTGGTATGGACACAATGCCTGCTTTTGTACGTGAGTTTAATAATTATAGAAAGCAGCTTGCCCAACCTTACTTAGAAGATAGAAGCGTTGATAGTATATTGTTACAAGAAGCGTATCAGCGTTTAAGCTACGAAGTGCATGCAGCGCATATAATGGTAGATCTGCTTCCAGATGTATTGCCAGAAGATACCCTTGAGGCTTACAATAAGCTTTTAAATATTAAAGCACAGGCAGAAAAAGGAACCCCTTTTGATGTGCTAGCACGTAAGTTTTCTACAGATCCCGGTAGTGCCAGTAACGGTGGTGATCTGGGGTATTTCACCGTTTTCAATATGGTTTATCCTTTTGAAAACGCAGCATACAATACGCCAGTTGGCGAAATATCTAAGCCTGTACGCAGCCAGTTTGGGTATCATATTGTAAAGGTCATTGACAAAAGACCAAACCGCGGTACAGTTCAAGTAAAGCATATTTTTCTCATAAGCAATGACAAAACAGACGCTGAGAAAGCAGCTGCGGCAGAAGCCCGCGCTTCAGAAATTTATTCACGCTTAAAAGCTGGGGAGTCTTTTGACCAGCTTGCCAGACAATTTTCTGAAGATAAAAACACGGCAGAACAAGGTGGTTTACTTCAGCCTTTTGGCATAAATACTATGATGACTGCATTTGAAGATGCTTCATTTAATCTAGAAAACCCCGGTGATTACAGTGAGCCTTTTAAAACATCTATAGGTTGGCATATTGTACAGCTCGTAGAAAAAAAGCCGTTGGCTTCTTTTGAAGATGTGAAGCCTGAATTGGAGCAAAAGATTAGCAGAGACTCGCGTGCAGCTAAAAGCAGAGAGGTTTTTATTGCTAACCTTAAACGCGCTTATAACTTCACAGAGTATGAGAAGCGCTTAGGTGAGATATACAAGGTAGTTGATGAGTCGTTGTTGTCAGCTACTTGGGAGCCTTCGCGGGCCGCAAAACTCAATCGTACATTATTTACGCTTGATGGCATAGATTACAATCAACAGGATTTTGTAAATTATTTGGCAACCGAACAAAAACGAGGTCTTAAAAGTCAAACGCCACAACAAGAGGTCTACAAAAAATATAGCGCCTTCGTAAATAAGACCGTTTTAGATTATGAAAATAAGAGGTTAGAAGAAAAATATCCAGATTTCAAGCTTTTGGTACAAGAATATCATGATGGAATACTGCTATTTGATTTAACCCAACAGAAGGTGTGGAATAAGGCTTCGCAAGACAGTATTGGCTTAAATGAGTTTTATGAAGCAAACAAAACAAACTACATGTGGCCAGAGCGTGCGCAAGCTTTTATTTATAGCTGCGAAACAGAAAAGATTGCCAAAAAGGTTCTTAAACTCGCCCAAAAAGGTGAGCAATCAGAAAAGATAGTGGCCTTGTTTAATGAAGATTCGCAACTAAATGTGATTTCTCAAAACGGGTATTTTACTAAAGGTCAAAACAAAGCACTTGACGCAGTACAATGGCAGCAAGGTGCAGCTAAAATTGTAGAGGTAGATGGTAGATATCTTGTAGTTCATATTACAGAAATAAGGATGCCTGAGGCAAAGGAACTCCAAGAAGCACGCGGCATGGTTATTAGCGATTACCAAAAAAAGCTAGAAGCAGATTGGATTGAAGAATTGAAAAGTCGCTTCCCGGTAGCAATCAATCAAGAGGTATTCCGTTCTTTAGAAGTTGAATTAAAGTAAATGTTTAAGCCCCATCATTTAGTACTGCTTATTTTAATTACGGCAACGGCATCGTGTAAACTGGTTCGCAGTGATGATGAGCGCCAGCCTGTGGCCCGCGTATTTGATAAGTATTTGTACGAAGATGATATACGCGATGTAACAACCGGTATGTCTGCAGAAGATAGCGTTGTGTTCGTGAAAAACTACATCTACAATTGGGGCAAAGAGCAACTGCTTATTTACAGAGCAGAATTTAACCTCCGGGAAGATCAACAAGATTTTGACGACCTTGTAACGCAGTACAGGCATGATTTGATAAAGTATGCCTACTTAGAAAAGTATGTGAGTGAAAACCTTGATACAGCAATTTCGCCCACAGAAATTAAACGGTATTATGATGAACATAGCCAAGATTTTGAGTTAAAGGAGAACATCTTGCGCTGCGATTTTTATGTTTTTTCACAGAATAGCCCTGATTTGTCTAAAGCTAAAAATTGGTGGCGCTCTCCATCAGAAAAAAACATGGAACGATTCTTAGAGTACTCCAGTATTTTTAGCGTTCAAAAGTCTGTGGGTGATACCAATTGGATTTCGTACGCATTATTGGCAAAAGAAATACCATTACCCTCTTACAACCAACAGCAGGTATTAAGTCAAAATGAAAGGCTAATATTAGAGGATTCGCTAAAAGCATACTTTTTAGAAATTCATAGTTACAAGATTATAGACAACGTATCGCCACTGCCTTATGTACGCGCTACAATTAAAAGTATAATCCTCAATAAGCGTAAGTTAGAACTTATTGGTAAAATGGAGGAAAACCTAGTTGATGATGCATTTAACAGAAAAGATTTTGAAATATTTTAAGCTATTCTTCTTATTGTCTTTGGCAACCAATGTGTTTGCTCAAGAAAATACTGGTATGCCTGTAGAAGGTATCGTTGGGGTAGTTGGTCGAAATATCATCCTAAAAAGCGAGGTTGACGCACAATATGAGTCATTTGTCCGTCAAGGGCTAGACCGTTCGTCAATTACAGAATGTCGTGTTTTAGAAGACCTTTTGTTCCAAAAGCTCCTCGTTCATCATGCAGAAATAGATTCTGTAATTGTATCTGATGACGAAGTTGAGAGCAACATGGATAGACGTTTGCAACAACTCATTGCGCAAATGGGCGGAGATAAACGTAAGCTTGAAGAATACTACGGCAAATCAATAATTGAGATTAAAGAGGAGATGCGCCCTTTAATGAAGGAGCAGTTAACTGCACAACGAATGCAGTTTAGTATTACGGATGGGGTAGAGGTCACGCCTACCGAAATTCAAGAGTACTATAAGAAAATCCCACAGGATAGTTTGCCCCTCATCAATACAGAAGTAGAATTAGCACAACTGGTGAAATATCCAGAGGTAAGCAAAGAGGCAGAGCAAGAAGTAATTGAAAAACTAGCCGGGTTAAAAGAACGTATACAAAACGGCTCCAGTTTTGCGAGCATGGCGATTTTATATTCTGAAGACCCTGGCTCTAATAAAAATGGGGGTATGTATAAGGGCATAAAGCGCGGCCAGTTTGTAAAAGAATTTGAAGCGGTAGCCTTTAACCTAAAGCCAAATGAGGTTAGTGATCCTTTTAAAACGGAATATGGCTATCATATCGTGCAACTCTTAGAAAAACGTGGTGAAGAGCTAGATCTTCGTCATATTCTTATCAAACCAAAATTAACGCAAGAAAATCTTGAAGAAGCTAAATCGTTTCTAGACAGTATTAAAGTAATGATAGAAACTGGTGTGCTTACTTGGGATGATGCTGTTGATCAATTTTCGGAAGATGAGCAAACTAAGTTTAATGGTGGGGTGCTTGATAATTTTGAAACGGGGAGCAGCAAATTTGAACTTAGCCAGCTAGAGCGTTCTATGTATAATAGCATCCAAAATTTAAAGGTTGATGAGATTTCGATGCCTGAATTTTTCAGAACCATGAATCAAAAAGAGGCCTTTAGATTAGTGCTACTGATGGATAAAATAGAGCCTCATAAAGCCAACCTCAAAGACGACTACCAGCGTATTAAGTTCTTGGCCATGCAAGAGAAGCAAAATGAAGCGGTAGAAGAATGGATTGATTCTAAAATTGAAAAAACCTACATAAAAGTTAACCCCAGCTATTTTACATCCTGTAGAGTAGAACAACGTTGGACAAAATCAAAAAATAACGGTATATGAGCGATGTAGCCCAAGTAGATAAATTGGTAACGCAATATGCTACGTTAAAGCGCGAGATTGGTAAAGTAATTGTTGGTCAAGATGAAGTTGTTAAACAAGTAATCTTATCGATCTTTTGCAAAGGTCATAGCCTTTTAGTTGGTGTGCCTGGATTAGCAAAAACCCTTTTAGTAAACACCATTGCAGAAGCATTGAGTTTATCCTTTAACCGTATCCAATTTACGCCAGATTTAATGCCTAGCGACATCATAGGCGCTGAGATTCTTGATGAAAATAGGCACTTTAAATTTGTTAAGGGCCCGCTTTTTAGCAACATTATTCTTGCTGATGAAATTAACAGAACACCACCTAAAACGCAGAGTGCTTTGCTAGAAGCCATGCAAGAGAAAGCAGTTACAGCGGCAGGCCACACCTATAAGATGGATTTGCCATTCTTCGTGCTTGCCACGCAAAACCCGATAGAGCAAGAAGGTACCTATCCGCTACCAGAAGCCCAGTTAGACCGTTTTATGTTTAACATTAAGGTGGGATATCCTAGCTTTCAAGAAGAGGTTCAGATTGTAAAACAAACCACATCTAACGATGTGCAAAAGCTTTCTGAAGTTTTAAATGCAGAAGACATAATCGCCATACAAGACTTAATTCGAAGAATTCCTGTGGTAGATAATGTCATGACCTATGCTGTGAATTTGGCAGCAAAAACGCGTCCTAATACACCAAATGCGCCTGATTTTGTAAATGAATATTTGAGCTGGGGTGCAGGGCCTAGAGCTTCTCAATACTTGGTTCTTGGCGCCAAAGCACATGCAGCAATACATGGTAAATATGCACCAGATCAAGAAGATGTGCGCGCAGTAGCAACACCAATACTTCGTCACCGGATAGTGAAAAATTACAAGGCAGAGGCCGAAGGGTTGGATATAGATGAAATTATTGCGCGCTTATTTTAATAAGCCATAACGCAGGATGCAATAAATCGCCCTAAATCCGTCTTTCCAGTTTATTTTTTTGCCCTCCTCAAAAGTGCGGCCATAATAACTAATACCAACTTCATAGATTCTAACTTTAGGAATCCTTGAAATTTTTGCAGTTACTTCAGGCTCAAAACCAAACCTATTCTCCTTAAGCTCTAAACTTTGAATTAAGTCTGTTCGGAAAAGCTTGTAACATGTTTCCATATCAGTAAGGTTCAAATTGGTGAACATATTACTAAGGAAAGTGAGAAACTTGTTACCAATAGAATGCCAAAAAAATAAAATGCGATGCGGCTTACCACCCATAAAGCGCGAGCCAAAAACCACATCAGCATGCCCGTCTAAAATGGGTCTTAAAAGGATGTTGTACTCTTCGGGGTCGTATTCTAAATCTGCATCTTGAATGATGAGATATTGGCCACTAGCTTTACTGATACCTGTATGTAAAGCTGCGCCTTTACCCTTGTTTACTTCGTGCTTGTAGTACTGTATGTTTAGCTCGGGGTTTTCGTCTCGGTATTTTAAAATGCTTTCTTCGGTATTGTCTCGGCTGCAATCGTTTACAATAATTACTTCCTTTTCAATTTCCCCTACTAGCGATACAGCTTTTACTTTGTTTAAGATTCTATGTATGGTTGGCCCTTCATTGTAGGCAGGTATTACAATGCTAAGCTTATTAATTGCGGTTGACTGATTACTCATTGATATTTGTCTTAATGCCATTAATCCATGTTCCTTTTTCTACCCTTCCATCAGGATAGGTGATGGTGCCTGCGCCATTGGGTAAATTGTTGTTAAAACTACCCGTGTAAATGCTGCCATCAGTATTTTTAAGAGTACCACTACCATTCCGAACGTGGGTATAATAACCGTCCTTTTCAGTAACTGTCCATTCTCCAGAATAGCCAAAAGTATTGTTGTAAGAGAGCAGGTAGGTTTCTGGCGCCATAGTTTGCTTAATGATTTGAAACTTCTCGGGGTTATCTTGTATGGCCGGCACCAAAAAACGTCCTGTTTGTGCATAACCCAGCTGATCAATTACTACATGGGTAAAACCAGTAGAATCTAACGCTGCGAAGAATTCATTATAATCTGGTGTATTTTCAAATTGTGCAACTTGTCTACCGGCAAATAGATAAAACAAACCAGGCTTTCGTGTACAAATAATTGCATCAGAAGGGGTGTTTTTGTTAGCCCATGCAGCAATTTCAAAGTAGTTTTTAAACTTATCTAAGTAAGGTGCTTCAGAAGCATCAACAAGCAGTTTTACCTGTGGCGTAAAAGCCAACACGAAAACCAAAAATAAAAGTGGGTTAAATGCTATTTTTAAGGAGGCCCTCATAAAAGCCCAATTAAATAAACTTTGCAGGCCGAATAAAAACAGAAATAGCAATAATGGTATCAAGGGCAGCATAAATCTAATGCCGAACCAAACATCTGGCCATAAGAGCAAAATGCCAAATGTACCTAGTAGATATCCGGTTATCAGTAAGCGGTAGTTTGGGAGCTTAACAAGACCGAATATCACAACGGCCATAATCAATATGCCATAGAGCACAACGCCAGATGCATCTGGAGTGTAATCTGCTTCGATGCCTGGGAAAAGGCCGTTTGGTATCTCTTTCCCTAAATAGCGAGCTAGGTTATTACCAAACCGCGTAAACCAGTCTGATAATTCCATGGCACCCAATTCTTCACGGTATGGATTCTTTAAGAATAGCTGTGTTAAATAACTGCTTCCACCCAAACTCTGTCCGCGTAAAAACCAAGGAATGCCTAAAGCAACAAAGCCCAATAAATAGGCAATGAGTGCCTTCCAATTTTTATTTAATAGCATATATAATGCAAAGCCGGCTACAAGGGCAATACCAGCAGTTCTGATGTGATAGGCGAAGCTACTCACCAATATTAAAAAGTAAAACGATGGATTTTTATACCATTCCTTTTCTGCTTGTTGCATGTTCACAAATAGCAGCATGGCTAAGGTGCCAAAGAACAAAAAGGGCACCTCACTCATCATGATAGTGCCATAGCTAAGTAAATGAAAGTTAAATAGTATCAATAACGCGCCAACAAAAGCGAGTGCCTTGTTCTCTGCAAAACGTAAAAATAAGCGGTAGGATAATAAAGAAGTACCTAATAAAAGTAAGCCATTAATCCATTTAAGAAAAACTATGCTGTTGGTGAAAAACATGAAAACGGCCAAGATAATTGGATATCCTGGTGGAAAATGATTGTGCGCTGGATTACCAGGAACGTGAATATTGGTGTACCCTTCTCCACTAGAAAGGGCTTTTCCTAAGATGTAATAACTGGCATTGTCTCCACCCAAACTCACCTTTTCATCAAAGATTAATGGGTAAACTACGATGAAAGTGAAAATTAATAACAAGGGGTAAACCCACGTAGGAAGAGGCTTTTTAGTGGGTTTTGCTTGGTTTTGATGTTTTTTTGCCATAACACTGAACTCTCGGCAAACATAGCAAAAAGCCATGCGTAGTTTTTGGCGATGTATAGGCCATTCTGCCACATGTTCCGTTAGCCACAATAGAAATCTTTTTGAATTTTCATTAGCTGCTAAAGAAATGCTAAAACTTGCTGTTAGATTTTGATACATTGCCAATGAATATACATTTGTTAAAGTGAGAAAGGCCCTTGTAAATGCCCAGTTCTTAGTTGCGATAATCAGTCTATCATTAGCGGGTATTATCGGATTACAAGCATATCTGTTCAGGAGTGCAATTATGGTGCGTGATGCACGTTTTAAGGCAGAAGCCGCAGATGCCTTAGAGCGGGTGGGAGAACGCTTAGAAGTATTAGAGGCCCAGCGATTTCTTGCATCGCAAATACAAATCCCGGTATTTAATGAAACAAGCATTTTCTTCTCTGACAGTATCTTGATTTTTCAAGATGGTCAATACAAATCGCATTTAGATACAACCCTTGTAAATCCACAAGATATTTTACATCACCAATTTGAAGTGAGCTTAGACACCAACGGTATGGGTTCTAAACTTGGGCAGGAGTTGGTTTTTCGCGTTGCCCAAGAAAAGGTGCGCTACAAAAAGTATATGCAAAAGCGCATGCAGCGGATGGATACACTGTTTAGACAAATGTTGCTTCAGGGTATGGGTAATACCATCCCCTTTGAAGGAAAGTTTAACCAAAATGAAATAGACAGTGTATTGCAAAGTGAGTTAGAGCAAAAGGGTTTAAAGTTAAAATATGAGTTTGGCGTTGTTGAAGACGGTTTTATGACCAATATTAAAACGCAAAACTTTGATCCGAATGCAGCAGATTTCAAAGTGCCGCTATATAAAAATGATTTCTTTTCAGGTCCTAAATGGTTACTAATTAGCTTTCCAGATAGAATTACCTATTTGCTGCAAAGCTTATGGTATATGCTTGCCCTTTCTGGCTTATTTACCACTACCATTATTATTGCTTTTGGTTATACGGTAAATCAAATGCAAAAGCAAAAGAAAATCAGCCAAATAAAAAGTGACTTTATCAATAATATGACGCATGAGTTTAAAACACCCATTGCTACTATTAGTCTTGCTGTTGATGCATTAAGTAATCCTAAGGTAAAGGATGATAAAAACAGAATAGAGCACTATAGAAAGGTGATTAGAGAAGAGAATAAACGCATGCATAGCCAAGTTGAAAAAGTTTTGCAATTGGCCTTATTAGATAAACAAGAGCTAGAGTTACGTGAGTTAAACATTAACATGCATGAGCTGATAGCCTCTAGTGCTAATCACCTCATACTACAAGTAGAAGAAAAAGGTGGTCAAGTAGAACTTGATTTAGAGGCCACAGATTTTATGGTAAAAGGCGATGAGCTTCATTTGGGGAACGTTATTGTAAATCTTTTAGATAACGCCTTAAAGTACACCCAAGAAACGCCAATCATTCAAATTAGAACAGAAAACAAACTTGGCCAACTGCATATTCATATCTCTGATAACGGTATGGGCATGACCAAAGAAGTGCAGCGAAAAATCTTTGAACGGTTTTATCGCCAAGAAGGCGGTAACATTCATACCATTAAAGGCCATGGTTTAGGTCTGAGCTACGTAAACGAAATTATTAGAATGCATAAGGGTACAATTTTTGTTGAAAGTGCCCCAGGAAAAGGAAGTACCTTTTCTATTGCGTTACCTCTAACGACTAACATAAATGAACACTAACGTACTTCTTGTTGAAGATGACCCAAACTTTGGCATCATCTTAAAAGATTATCTTGAACTCAATGACTTTGATGTTACATTGGCTAAAGATGGCATTGAAGGCATAATAGAATACAAAAAAAGAAACTTCGACATCTGTATTTTAGATGTAATGATGCCGCGTAAAGATGGTTTCACACTAGCTAAAGAAATTAAAAAGGTAGACCCAGATCAGGCTATTATTTTCTTAACAGCCAAAAGCCTTAAGGATGATGTTATGCAGGGTTATAAAGTTGGCGCTGATGATTATTTGACCAAGCCATTTGATAGTGATGTGATGCTCGCGAAAATTAAAGCCATCATAGCACGAAATAAGCGAACAGAGCTACCAGAACAATCAAACTATGAGATAGGAAATTTCATTTTCGATGCAAAATTACGCGTGTTAACGGGCTATGGTGAAGACAAGAAATTGTCTCCCAAAGAAAGCGAACTGCTAAAATTATTAGTACAGTATAAAAATGATTTACTGCCAAGGAGTGTAGCGTTATTAAAAATATGGAAAGACGATAATTACTTCACAGGCCGAAGTATGGATGTATACATCGCCAAATTGCGCAAATATTTTAAGGCAGATGCACGGATTGAAATTCAAAATATTCATTCTGAAGGATTTACATTGATGATTCATGACTAAGTTTGGTACGCTGACGCGAAATTCAAAAGCACAACGCCTATCTTTCTAGAATCATTACTTTTCGCCCAGAAAAATTATAATTATTTAAACAATGTCTGCACAATTATTAGCCGGAAAGAAAGGAATAATCTTTGGCGCATTAAATGCTGATTCAATTGCTTGGAAAGTAGCTGAGGCAGCGCATGCACAAGGAGCAACTTTTACACTTACTAATGCACCAATTGCCATGCGCATGGGTGAGTTAAATGACCTTGCTGAAAAAACAGGCTCAGTGGTAATACCAGCAGATGCTACCAATGTAGACGACTTAAATAAACTGTTTACCCAGAGCATGGAAGTTCTAGGTGGTCAGCTGGATTTTGTACTGCATAGCATTGGTATGAGTGTTAATGTTAGAAAGGGCAAACACTATACAGACCTAAATTATGATTGGTTGCAAAAAGGGTGGGATGTGAGTGCCGTTTCATTTCATAAAGTTTTACAAACGGCCTATAACTTAGACGCCATGAACGAATGGGGCAGTATTTTGGCACTTACATATATGGCTGCGCAAAGAACTTTTCCAGACTATAACGATATGGCAGATAACAAAGCCTATTTAGAAAGTATAGCACGCAGTTTTGGTTATCATTTTGGCGTAAAGCGAAAGGTTCGTGTTAATACAATATCTCAGTCGCCAACCATGACCACAGCGGGTAGCGGTGTTAAAGGTTTTGATGGCTTTATTAAATATGCAGAAGATATGTCGCCTTTAGGCAATGCAACCGCAGAAGATTGTGCGAATTACTGTATTGCCATGTTTAGCGATTTAACCAAGCGCGTAACCATGCAAAACCTCTTTCATGATGGCGGCTTTAGCAGCATGGGTGTGAGCGATTTGGTGATGCACCAATTCATGAAAGAATAAAAAAAATACCATTTAGAAGATGAGAGCCCCGTAAATAGTCGGGGCTTTTTTATGCTTAAAAACTATCCTGTAATCACATAGGCGATAATTTTGAACCAAATAGTCAATTATGACCCTTAAAAAAGTGCGTTACATTTTACCTTTAAAAGCAGGCTGTATTTTGCTTAGAATTCAGATTTTAAATGGAATTTAATGTTTGGGAATTTCTCTTGTGTCATTTGTAGACTAAAAGCAGAATCAGCCATAAAAACGAGTTGGCCAAATTTATCTTCTGCCAAATATCTCTGTTTTAAGCGTTTAAATTCATCAAGCTGTTTTTGATCGGTAGTTTCTATCCAGCATGCTTTATATGCAGGGTAATTCTCGTATGTACACTTAGCATTATATTCATGCTCCAAACGATATTGTATCACCTCATATTGAAGAGCACCAACGGTTCCTATTATTTTTCTGCCGTTTTGCTGTAGCGTGAATAATTGCGCAACACCTTCGTCCATCAGCTGATCTATACCCTTTGCAAGTTGCTTCGCTTTTAATGGGTCTGCATTGTTGATGAACCTAAAGTGCTCTGGAGAAAAACTAGGGATTCCTTTAAAATGCAAATCTTCACCAGCGGTTAAGGTATCACCAATGCGCAAATTGCCATTATCTGGAATACCGATGATATCGCCAGGGAATGCTTCATCTACCACCGACTTTTTTGCCGCCATAAATGCTGTTGGTGCAGCATATTTAAAGGTTTTGTGCAAACGGGTATGAGTATAGTTGGTATTGCGCTCAAATTTGCCACTTACCACCTTTACAAAAGCAATTCTGTTGCGGTGATTAGGATCAATATTGGCATGAATTTTAAATACAAAGCCAGCAAATTTGTCCTCATCAGGTGCAACCAAGCGCTCTTCAGATTGCTTCGCCAATGGTGAAGGAGCAATGTCTACAAAACAATGCAAGAGCTCGCGCACACCAAAATTGTTTAAGGCGCTACCAAAGAATACAGGACAGAGGTCACCTTTCAAATATGCCTCACGATCAAAAGTTGGATATACTTCCGTAATTAACTCTAATTCTTCGCGAAGGGTACCTGCAGCTTCATCACCAATCAACTTTTCAAGTTGTGGGTCGCCCAAATCTTTAAATTCTATACTCTCTTCAATTTTTTGCTTGTTTCTACCTTCTGCAAGTAATAAGTTTTCTTCCCATATATTATATACGCCCTTAAAACGCTGCCCCATACCAATAGGCCAGCTCAGCGGAGAAAGCGTAAGATTTAGTTTTTCTTCAATTTCATCAAGCAGATCAAAGGCATCTTTACCCTCCCTGTCTAGTTTGTTGATAAAGATGATCATTGGGGTTTTACGCATTCTACATACCTGAACCAGTTTTTCGGTCTGAGCTTCTACACCCTTTGCCACATCAACAACTACAATTACACTGTCTACTGCGGTTAATGTACGGTAGGTGTCTTCTGCAAAATCTTGGTGACCAGGAGTGTCTAGAATGTTTATTTTTTTTCCCTCATATTCAAATGCCATTACAGAAGTTGCAACCGAAATACCACGTTGCTTTTCAATTTCCATAAAATCAGACGTAGCAGTTTTTTTGATTTTATTGGATTTTACAGCTCCAGCTTCCTGTATAGCACCACCAAATAAGAGTAATTTTTCTGTTAATGTAGTTTTACCGGCATCCGGGTGAGATATTATTCCAAATGTTCGTCTGCGTGCTATCTCGTCTTTGAATTTCATTCAAGGTTTTATTTGTGGGCGGCAAAGATAAAATTTGATGCAAGCCAAAACTTTTAATAACCACTTCGGGTTATGCCTTAGCGTGAATAGTAAATGTCACACTGATATAATGAAGTCAACATACTCAATCAAAGACCTTGAACGTCTTTCTGGAATCAAAGCGCATACAATTCGAATCTGGGAGCAGCGTCACCACATAATTACACCTAAACGCACAGATACGAATATTAGATTTTATGAGGACAAGGATTTAAAAAAGCTGCTCAACGTATCATTCTTAGTTCAGGAAGGTGTAAAAATCTCAAAAGTTGCCACACTAAATGACGAGGAGTTGAGCGAAATGGTTCAACAGCGTTCGCATTTTACAGATAATTATACTGCAGAGATCAATGCGCTAAAAATGGCCATGTTTGAATATGACGATGATGCCTTTAAAAAAGCCTTTAATGAAAGTGTTGATCGCTACGGTGAAGAAGAAACTTTTACGAGTGTTATTGGGGGATTTATATCTCAGCTTGGTTTTTTGTGGCAAACCAATACTGTGAACCTAACGCATGAGCATTTTGTGAGTAATCTCATTAAACAGAAGATTTTTGCTGCGCTAGACCGTCTACCGGAGAGTAAAAAAGAAGGCATGAAGAGTTTCTTGCTCTACTTACCGGGCAAAGAGTTACATGAAATAGGGCTGCTGTACTTGGCGTATTTGCTAAAGAAAAAGGGGCAACGTATTATTTCTATGGGCCAAAATACACCAAATGAATATCTGGTGGAGGTGTATGACAAAACGAAGTTTGATCATGTTATTTCCATTTTTACAGTGTATCCGCATAGCAATGAAGTAGAGGCATATTTAGAGCAGCTTAAACATACATTTGGTGAATCTGATATCACCTTTTTTATCTGTGGTGCGCAACTTATTGACTTGATTGATAGTGGTTATCATGATGATAAGTTTCATTTATTCCGTTCTGTACAAGAGCTAGCAGCACATTTGCCTGTTTAACAATCTTGAAAAAAAATTAAACAAATTGCTTTGATGTTACAACAAAGTGTTTATCTTTGAGAGCGTAACATTAAACAAAAAGCAATGTCTACTTCAGAATTCGGATTATTACTCGATAAGCAAGGTGTTTTTCTTAGACAATTAGCCCTAAAGCTCACCAAGCATCTGGAAGACGCGGAAGATCTTATACAAGATACTTACGTGAAGGCGCTAAAAAATAAAGATAAGTATACACCAGGTACAAACCTTAAAGGCTGGTTGTATACGATAATGAAGAACACCTTTATTAATAATTATCGTAGAAAAAAGGTGCAAAACACTTTTGTTGACGAAACAGACAACACCTATTTTATTGATCAAGGTTTAAACAATCGCGTAGAATACGCAGACCGTAACGTTGATCAAGAATACATCATGAAGCAGATAGATAGTATTGAGAAGAATTATGTTGAGGCCTTCATGATGCACTTTAATGGTTATAAATACGAAGAGATTTCTGAGATTTTAGATATTCCATTAGGTACTGTAAAAAGTCGCATCTTTCTTGCGAGAAAGAAAATGATGGAAAAACTACAAGATCAACGATTTGCTGAATAATGAATAAAGCTTCTGCGCCTAAAGCAGTGGTCATAGGGTCGGGTTTTGCCGGCTTATCTGCTGCCTCACACTTAGCAAAACGTGGTTTTGCGGTTACCTTACTTGAAAAGAATGAGCACATTGGTGGGAGAGCTCGCCAATGGTCTAAAGATGGCTTCGTGTTTGATATGGGGCCCAGCTGGTACTGGATGCCTGATGTATTTGAGCATTTTTTTGCTGAATTCGGCAAAAAAGTCTCTGATTATTATGAGCTTGAACGCCTAGATCCAGGTTACAGAATAGTTTTTGGTCCTGATGATAGTGTAGATATCCCCGCAGACTTAGATGCGCTTTATGCATTGTTTGATAGCATAGAGAAGGGTAGTGGTGAAAAACTGCGCGAATTTTTAGCAGAAGCAGCTATTAAATATGAGGTTGGTATAAATGACTTGGTTTACAAACCGGGTAGATCTCTACTAGAATTTGCAGATTTACGTGTGCTCAAAGGCCTCATGCAGATGCATTTGTTGCGCTCTATCCGGTCGCACGTTAAAAAGTTTGTGCGTCATCCTAAACTTCAGCAAATTTTAGAATTTCCAATACTATTTCTTGGTGGTACGCCAGAAAATACGCCCGCACTCTATAGCCTAATGAACTATGCAGATATGGTTCTAGGTACTTGGTACCCAAAAACAGGCATGTATGCAGTTGTAAAGGCTATGGCACGCCTAGCAGAAGAGCTAGGTGTAAAAATCCATACCAACCAAGAAGTTACGGGATTTACCTATACGGGCAATGAAATCACTGGAGTTGTAACTAAACAAGGCCAATTTGAAGCAGACGTTGTTATAGCCGGTGCAGATTATCATCATGTAGAGCAAGCTTTGCTTCCACAAGAATTCAGGACTTACTCTCAGCGTTATTGGGACAATAGAAAACTAGCACCTAGTAGCTTGATTTTCTTCCTGGGTTTAGATTGTAAACTTGATAAAATGCTGCATCATACGCTGTTTTTTGACAGAAGTTTTGATGACCACGCCTATGAGATTTATGATGAGCCTAAATGGCCTTCTCAGCCATTGTTTTACACATCAATGCCTTCAATATCGGACAAAACAGTGGCACCAGAAGGTAAAGAAACCTTATACATTCTTATACCAGTAGCTCCAGACTTAACGGATGAAGAGGCCACGCGTGAGGTTTATTACAATGCAGTAATGGACAGGCTAGAATCCCTTATCGGCCAAAATGTGCGAGACCATGTTGTTGTAAAACGCTCATACGCGCACCGAGATTTTATAAGCGACTATCATTCTTTTAAAGGAAATGCATACGGTTTAGCGAATACACTCAGCCAAACTGCGATCTTAAAGCCAACATTGAAGAATAAGAAGCTTAAAAACTTATATTACACTGGTCAATTAACAGTACCAGGTCCGGGTGTTCCACCATCGTTAATAAGTGGAGAAGTTGTTGCCAAAGAAATAGCGAAAGATCTAAAAGTTACTACCCATGAAGTCATTGTTTGATCGTATATCACTGCGCACGAGCCGGATGGCCACGCGTGCATACAGCACTTCGTTTAGCTTAGGAATTTTAGGCTTAGACCAAAAGTATCGAGATCCTATCTACAGCATTTATGGCTTTGTACGCTTTGCAGATGAGATTGTTGATACTTTTCACGATTTCGACAAGCACGCCTTGCTTGAGCGTTTTTGGCAGGATACATACCATGCTCTAGATCATAAAATAAGTCTTAATCCCATTCTCAATGCTTTTCAAAAAGTAGTTCATGACTTTTCAATTGATCGTGAATTGATAGATACCTTCTTAAAAAGTATGGAGATGGATTTGTCTCGCAACGATTATGACCAGACTAAGTATGAAGAATACATTCTGGGAAGTGCAGAGGTAGTTGGTTTAATGTGCTTAAAAGTATTTGTAGATGGAGATCGTGAGAGCTACAAAAAACTAACGCCATATGCCATGAAATTGGGTTCTGCGTTTCAAAAAATCAATTTTTTACGTGATTTACATAGCGACTATAATCAGTTGGGCAGAACATATTTTCCTGGTTTAGATCTCGCTAATTTTGATGAGGCTGCCAAAGCAGAAATAGAATCAGATATAGAGAAAGATTTTCATCAGGGCTATATCGGTATAAAGATGTTGCCGAAAGGTGCACGTTTCGGGGTGTACATTGCTTATGTCTACTACTATAATCTGTTTAGGAAAATTAAAGACACAAATTCACGAATTATACTCCTAGAGCGTGTTCGCATCAGCAATAAACGCAAGTACGGCCTTTTGGTGAGTTCTTATGTAAAACATAGTTTAAACTGGATATAAAGCTACAATAAGTGAAAGAACAAGTTATCCTGGTCAATGAACATGATGAAGTTCAGGGGCTGATGGAGAAAATGGAAGCACATCAAAAAGGTTTACTTCACCGCGCATTTTCTGTATTCGTAATTAATGAAAATAATGAGCTGTTGCTCCAGCAACGTGCTTTTTCAAAATATCATTCTGGTGGTTTGTGGACCAACACCTGTTGT
Organism: uncultured Cryomorphaceae bacterium; assembly: GCA_964416385.1. Lineage (GTDB taxonomy): Bacteria > Bacteroidota > Bacteroidia > Flavobacteriales > Schleiferiaceae > JAUHWL01. The sequence continues at coordinate 37,290 of CAYQDW010000001.1, forward strand.
AGTCATCCACGCGAAAAAGAAACGGCCATTTCTGCTGCGCACCGCAGGTTATCAGAAGAAATGGGGTTTGATTGCCCTCTTGAAAAGCTTACTTCATTTGTTTATAAGGCAGAACTCGATCACGGCTTAACAGAACATGAATATGACCATGTTTTTGTCGGCCGCTGGGCAGGGATTCCTAATCCAAATCCGGAAGAGGTGGCATCGTATAAATGGATGCCAGTGTGGGCCGTTAAGGAGGATATTATTAAACATCCTGAACACTATACCGTTTGGTTTAAGATTATTTACGAAGAATTTTTAAATCACGTCCAAAAAAATGGTAACGGTAAGTAGAAAGGCACACTTCAATGCCGCACATAGATTACACAACCCAGAATGGTCTGCACAAACAAATGAAGATGTTTTTGGCAAGTGCAGCAACGAATACTACCACGGTCATAACTATGAATTGATAGTATCAGTTACTGGCAAAGTGAACCCTGATACAGGATATGTTGTTGATATGAAGTGGTTAGCTGATCTGATCAAAGAAAAGATTGAAGATCGGCTAGATCATAAAAATTTAAACATTCAGGTAGAAGAATTTAAAACACGCATTCCATCTGCAGAGAATATCGCCATTGTGATTTGGGATATTCTCAGAGCAGAAATCCAAAATGAATTAAAATTAAAAGTCACATTATATGAAACTCCGAGAAACTTTGTTGAATACAGTGGAGCTTAAGCGCCAGCTGGAAAAGGATAGTGACACATTGGTACAAGATACAATAGACATTATTGGTGATAATCATATCGCAACCTCTAAGGATACGCCACTTAGGCCAGATGCCTTTGACATAAGCGATAAGGAAAAGATCAAGCTTATCGCAGAAAAGTTTAGAGATATCATGGAAATCATGGGGTTAGATCTTACCGATGATAGCCTGAAAGGAACGCCAAACCGCGTTGCTAAAATGTATATTGAAGAAGTCTTTTCTGGCCTTAATCCGGCAAATAAACCAGATATAAAGTTGTTTGAGAATAAGTATCAATACAACCAAATGCTGGTGGAAAAGAACATCACCCTGCATTCTTACTGTGAACATCACTTTGTACCTATTTTGGGTCATGCACATGTGGCTTACATAAGCAATGGTCATGTTATCGGACTCAGTAAAATAAATCGCATTGTGAGATACTTCGCCAAACGGCCACAGGTACAAGAACGGCTTACAGAGCAAATAGCACAAGAGCTAAAACACATTCTTAAAACAGAAGATGTGGCTGTGATGATAGATGCAGAACACTTGTGCGTTTCAACCCGTGGTATTGAAGATACCAATAGCAGTACAGTTACAGCGCACTATAGTGGTAAATTTTTAGAAAAAGATGTTAAAAGTGAGTTTCTAGCATACATACAAGGGTAAACAAACCATTACCTTAGCCGCATATATAAAATGAAGACTTGCTAGATGAAGTTGATAAAGCGACTGAGAAGACTCCTTGAAATAAGAAAAGAAAATAAATCCACATCTAAAGATTCTGAAATAGAACGCCACCGCAGTGAGAACGCCTTGGTAGAGATAGAGTTGCGTGATAAATAACGCATATTAATGGACAATCAAAACATCGTTTTTTTTTGGTTTAGAAGAGACCTTAGGCTTGACGATAATGCTGGCCTATATCACGCCCTAAAGTCGGGTATGCCAGTACTTCCTGTGTTCATATTTGATACAGATATTTTGTCTAAGCTCACTAATCCTGCAGATAAACGTGTTTTATTCATTCATAAAGAGATACAAAGTTTAAAGCAACAGCTCGAAGCCCTCGGAAGTACATTGTTGGTATTTCATGGTAAGCCACTAGAAATTTGGCAAAAGCTAATTGCACAATATCCTATTAAAGAGGTGTATTGCAATAGAGACTACGAGCCCTATGCGCGAGAAAGGGACAAATCTTTATACGATTGGTTTTTGACGCAGAACATCTCTTTTAAAGGCTATAAAGACCAAGTTATTTTTGAGAAGAATGAAGTGGTAAAAGCAGATGGTAGTGCGTTTTTAGTGTTTTCTCCTTACATGCGTAGATGGAAAGAAAGACTTTCAGACAAAGATCTACAGCCGTTTTTATCAAAAGAGCTACTTCCTGAGAATCTATACAAATCAAGTCCAAGTACGCTGCCTAGTTTAGCAGATATGGGCTTTACACCCGAAGATGTAGCTTTTCCAGAGCGTGATTTTGATCAAAAAGTTATCGCCAACTATCATAAAAACAGAAATTTCCCTGCCATTAAGGGGACGTCTCGTTTAGGTGTACACCTTCGATTTGGCACCATAAGCATTCGTAAGTTGGCTCAATTTGCCATTAAACAGGATGAAAAATATCTCAATGAATTAATTTGGCGAGAGTTTTTTATGATGGCATTGTACTTTACCCCAACTGCCGTAAACAAAGCGATAAAGCCAAAATATGACAGAATTGTTTGGGAAAATAATGAAGCACACTTTAAGGCTTGGTGTACCGGGCATACCGGGTACCCAATTGTTGACGCAGGTATGCGCGAGTTAAACCAGACAGGCTTTATGCATAATCGGGTACGTATGATTGTTGCCAGTTTTTTAACCAAACATCTTTTGATTGACTGGCGCTGGGGCGAGGCTTATTTTGCAGAAAAACTACTAGACTATGAGCAGAGTAGTAATATTGGTGGATGGCAATGGGCAGCAGGCTCTGGCCTTGATGCGGCACCTTATTTCAGGGTCTTTAACCCTACCACACAAGCAGAAAAATTTGACCCAAAGAATGCCTACATTAAAAAATGGGTACCAGAATATGGAACGCCTGCTTATGCCAAGCCAATAGTTGAACATAAATTTGCGAGAGAACGTGCTTTAGCACGCTTTAAAGAAGCCCTTCAATAATTTCCTGATAAAACTCATTCGTGAACTTACGAAAAGGTCAAATCTTAGTCCAGATAATTATTTAGAACTAATCCAAATAATTAGCTTTGCGCACTTAATGAATAGGCCAAAAAACACCGTGCTACTAGACGCCCTAAAGCCAGGATATAAAGCCCAAATAAGCGGTTTTAATGAGGATCTTATACCCATTAAAATGTTAGAAATGGGCATGTTACCTGGTAGTGAGGTACTCGTAAAACGTATATCGCCATTAGGTGACCCCATGCATATTAGAGTTTCTGGGTTTGATATGGCGTTGCGAAAAGATGAAGCGGCTTTTGTTTTTATTGATGCTAATTCTATAACAAAAGAAGGCGAGGAATGAAGGTAGCTTTAGTTGGTAATCCCAATACAGGAAAAACCTCGCTATTCAATAAGCTTACAGGCCTTAATCAAAAGGTTGGTAATTATCCCGGTGTAACCGTAGATAAAAAAATAGGTTACTGCAAACTTCCCTCCGGAAAAAAAATTGAACTTGTTGATTTACCGGGTACCTACAGCCTAAATGCCAGTAGCCGAGACGAAGAAATTGTTACCCAAGCGCTTACTAGTTCAGATTTTGAAGATTTTCCCGATGCCGTAATTGTTGTGGCTGATGCTACAAATCTCAAACGCAACTTGCTGCTTTTTACACAAGTTTATGATTTGGGCTTACCGGTAATCTTGGTACTAAATATGGTTGATCTACTTACGCGCATCGGTATGCACGTTGATGCTGAGGGGCTACAGAAACATTTTGAAGTTCCAGTAATCACTATTAATGCAAGAAAAGGTCAAGGTATTGATGCATTGCTCGAACAGTTAGAAAAGCCTTTTATTACGCCAAAGAAGCTGATTTTTGATCCTGAAACCATAGCGCAAGAACTCATTAAACGTACGCAAGAGGTAATCCCAGAAATTTCACCCTATGCCGCTTGGTTACTCGTAAATACACCACAGCCAGATTTATTACCAGAACAAACAAATGTGCGCTTAGAAGAGATTAGGCAAGCGCACAAAGTTATAGCACAACGCAACCGCGTAAAAGAAACGGTAAGGCGTTATCAATATATAGATGAGGTGATAAAGAAGTATGTGCTTCAAAGTGCTGATTCGTTCTTAGACATCACCAAAAAACTAGATCCCATCTTTACGCATAAAATATGGGGATTCGTTATTTTCTTCGGGTTACTCGCCCTCATCTTTCAGGCTGTATTTAGTTGGAGTACTTGGCCAATGGAGGTGATAGAGACCTTCTTTAGTGATGTTAGCGGATGGTTTATCCGTAATTTACCAGAAGGGCCGGTAGCAGAAATGCTTGCAGATGGAATTATCCCAGGTATTGCTGGTGTACTTGTTTTTATCCCGCAAATAGCCATCTTATTTGCTTTTATCGCCCTGTTAGAAGAAACTGGGTATATGAGTCGCGTGGTTTTCTTAATGGATCGCGTAATGCGTCAGTTTGGTCTAAATGGTAGAAGTGTTGTGCCTTTACTTTCAGGAATGGCGTGTGCAATACCTGCCGTAATGGCTACCCGCGGCATTGAAAACTGGAAAGAACGCATGACTACCATCATGGTTACGCCTTTAATGACGTGCTCCGCGCGCTTGCCGGTGTATACCATTTTAATTGCATTGGTTATTCCAGAAAAGCGCATCCTGGGCATTTTTAATCTACAGGGGTTAACGCTTATGGCGATGTATGCCTTTGGGTTTATCATGGCACTTTTGGCGGCGGTAGTATTTAACAAGATCTTAAAAAGCTCGCGCAAAGGTTTTTTGATTATGGAAATGCCTCCGTATAAATTACCACACGGTAGGAACGTACTGATTACAATTATTGAAAAAGTAAAAAGCTTCGTTTTTACGGCAGGTAAAATCATAATCGCCATATCCGTAATCTTATGGGTGCTAGCAAGATTTGGTCCAACAGAACGTAAACAGCAAGCTATTGCAGCTATTGAAAAGCAGAGTAAGATCGAAAACTGGGATGAAAGTACCACGTCTCGTAAGTTGGTGGCTGCACGTTTAGAAAACAGTTATATCGGCATTTTTGGTAAATCTATTGAGCCTGCAATTAAACCACTCGGCTACGATTGGAAGATTGGTATTGCGCTACTGAGCAGTTTTGCAGCACGCGAAGTTTTTGTGGGTACAATGGCAACTATTTATACTGTAGGTGATCAAAACACTGAATTTAGTGTACGGGCAAAAATGGCAGCCGATGTTGATGAAAACGGTAATCCGCGATATTCTTTAGCAGTTGCCGTGTCTTTACTGCTGTTTTACGCTTTAGCAATGCAATGTATGAGCACACTTGCTGTAGTATATAGAGAAACCAAAAGTTGGAAATGGCCCATCATTCAATTTGTATATATGAGTGGCCTGGCGTATTTGATGTCTTTAATTGCTTATCAATTATTACGCTAATGATAATTCAATATCTAATCATAATTGCGGCGCTAATATTGGCAATCATCTGGTTAATCAAAAGCTTAATCGCACCATACAAGGCTAAATCATCATGTGGCAGTGCCTGCGGATGTTCTACATCCACCATAAAAAAATTACAGGGCCAGGAGGTTATTAAACCGTAGCCTTATCTTTTTCCTTCTTTTTTGAGTTATATCCGAAAAGACGTTTTTCTTTAATCATGTTATCCACATAGGCCGGTAGGCAATTTTCCCAACCTGATTCGCCTGTGCGGATTTTGCGCAATACTTCACGACTAAAGATATCCATGATGGTCTCGTCATAATCAACAATGTCAATTAAACGCCCGTTGTAAACCAGATAATCATAAAATGCACGAATTCGTGGATGTACTTTCAGGTCTTTAAGCGTAACAGGCGGTTGGTCTTTATCTTGTTTAAATGGATACACATATACTTTTATGTCCTTCGCGAAAAGACGACCAAAGGCTTCTAAAATACCTCCTGTTAGATTTCGATAATATTTTTCATTAAATACCTCTATGAGGTTTGGAACGCCCATAATCAAGCCCATGCGCTTGTTAGAATAGCGGGCGAAATAATCTACCAGCTTAAAATATTCTTGGTAGTTTGAAATTAAGACCGTTTGTCCAAGAGAGCAGAGTATATCCGCACGATCCATAAAGTCTTGTTCATCTAACTCACCCTCGGCCAACAAATTATTGAGCGTAATTTCAAAGAGCACAACAAGTTTTTCTTTATCCACTTTGCGCTCTTGGGTAAACATGCGATATCCCTTTTTTATCATATCGATGTTTACTTTGGTAACAGGCCTAAAGCTACCTCTAATGGCCAAAATATTCTTCTTGTAAAGAAGGTCGGCAGGTAAAAGGTTATTGCCTTCTGGGCCAAAAATAACAGCCTCGGTAAAGCCATGTTTAATAAGCTGGAGGCTCATTAAGCGGTTATCTACCTGTTCAAAATCTGGGCCTTCAAAATTGATCATATCAATTTCTATAGCATCTATAGAAATGTTGTCGTATAGCGAGTAGAGAAGCTTTTTTGGTTCTTTGTATAGATTGTAGGCAGAGTGAATCAAGTTTACGCCCATTTGCCCAATGGTTTCTTGCTGGTACTTGGCTTCACTTTCATGCATCCTAATGTGGATGATTATATCATTTGGCTCTTTGTTAGGTGCTGTTTGAAAGCGGATTCCCATCCACCCATGACCTCTAAAACTTTTGCTAAAGTTGATGGTGGCAACCGTATTAGAAAACGAAAAGAATTTTTTATCGGGATGCTTTTCGCGGCTAAGGCGCTGTGTAATTAGGCTATATTCATGCGTTAGCATTTTTCTTAAGCGACTCTCTGTTACATAGCGATTGTCTTTTTCAATGCCATAAATTGCATCAGAGAAATCTTTATCATAGGCGCTCATGGCTTTGGCAATGGTGCCAGAGGCACCACCAGCTCTAAAAAAATGACGAACAGTTTCTTGCCCTGCGCCAATCTCGGCAAACGTGCCGTAAATAGAATTATCTAAATTAATACTAAGGGCTTTTTGTGCAGCCGTAAGAACAAAGTTATTCATGAGGGAATCATTACGATTACAAAAGTACTATTGATGATACTGTTAAGTGATGATTTTTGTTCTCTTTTCAACGCAATATTGTTACTATTCGTATCTCAATGCCTCAATTGGATTTTGGCGAGAAGCTTTTAAAGCAGGGTATATACCGGCAATTATGCCAACAACTATACAAATGATTAAAGCAATAATAATCCACGTCCACGGGATGAAAAATACGCCACCAACAAACGCAGCAACAGCGTTGCCAATAATGATCCCCAATATGACACCAATAACACCACCTAGCTGGCAGATGGCTATCGCTTCTATCAAAAATTGACCAAGTATGGTATTGGCTTTTGCGCCAATTGCTTTGCGTGTGCCAATTTCTTTGGTGCGCTCTGTAACAGAAACAAGCATGATATTCATAAGTGCAATTGCTGCACCAAATAAAGAAATCATACCTATGAGAAATGCGCCAGTAGCAACAACTTGAATGTTAGATATCAGCATTTGGGCAAGGTTATCACTGCGTTCTATGGCAAAATTATTTTCTTCTTTAGGCCTTAGTTTTCTAACGGCCCGCATGGTTGCAATTGCTTCTTGTTGGCAGGCATCTAACAAATCGCCATTGGGCGCCATAACACTTAAGGTATAAGAAGGGCTAGACCGTGCTAATGAGGTTCTGGCATTGGTTACTGGTACAAAAACAACGCGGTCGCCACTCAAAAAACCACTGCTACCTTTGGTTGCTAATAAGCCAACCACTTGGTAGCGTTTACCGCTTATGCTGATGACTTGCCCTATTGGGTTTTTATCGGCAAAAATGGCATTAGCTATATCCTGCCCAATAATGGCAACTGGGCGCCCTTCGTTTACGTCAATAGAAGAAAAGTTTCTCCCGGAGTCAAATTCATAGCCTGCTGTGGTAAAGTAGTTTTGATCTACGCCCCAAACCAATACGTTAGGATCTGTTTTTTCGGCTTTGTGCTTTATTTCTGCGGTGCCTGTAACAGTAAATGCAATAGAAACTTGGGCACTTTGAAAAGAAAAACGTTCTTTAAAGTTGTTGGCCTCAGCAAAAGTGAATTTTTTATAGGTCTTTGGTTTGGTTCCGCGTTGACCAATTCTAAAGCCATTTGAATTACTGCGAAGGGTAAAAGTGTTGGCCCCAAGACTACTAAAATTACCTTCTAAAGATTGTTTTATAGCATCTGTGGCAGATAAAATACCAACAAGCGCCATAATGCCGAAACTGATAATAAGTGCCGTTAACCACGTTCTAAGGCGTTGCGCGCGTACAGCATTAATCGCCAGCTTGATGTTGTCAACAAACAGGTCGCGATTCATTGTGTTTTAGTTATGCGGTAAAACTAAGGTTTTTAAACGTGTAACTACCTTTGCGGCACGATGAAAAAATTATTGCTGGTTGGCTGGGATGCCGCAGATTGGAATGTGATCAATCCATTGTTGGAACAAGGAAAAATGCCGGCTTTAGCTAGCCTTCTAGCCACAGGAACGCATGGTAACTTGGTTACATTAGATCCGCCAATTTCCCCAATGTTATGGACGAGTATTGCAACGGGTAAGCGGCCTTATAAACACGGTATTCATGGTTTTACAGAAGTAGATCCCAACACCCATACAGCAAGACCCGTACGGGTTACCTCGCGTACAGCAAAAGCCGTTTGGAATATTCTTAATGATTATGCCTTAAAAACCAATGTAATAGGCTGGTGGCCTAGCCATCCTGCTGAGCACATAAATGGGGTTACAATAAGTAATTTTTTTGGGGTTGATGTAGCAGAAGGCGATAACAACATTGCACATGATGCTATTTATCCGCCAGATTTAAGAGCGGCACTTGAACAATGTGTTGTAAGGCCCAATGAATTAACCGCTGAAATTTTAGCACCTTTTTTTCCTAATGCCGATGGCATTAACTCAGCAGATGATGCTATTTTAAGGAGTGTGATGCGCATTTTGGCCCAGACATGCAGTATACATGCGGCAGCAACGTATGCCTTGGAGCATACCCAATGGCAGTTCACCGCTGTGTATTTTGATGCCATTGACCATTTATGCCATTTGGCGATGAAGTATCACCCGCCAAAACTGGAGGCTATTTCAGCATCTGCGTACAACAAGTATCATTACATTGTTGAGGCTGGGTATCGTTTTCACGATATGATGCTTGAGCGGCTTATTGAGCTTAGTGGTGATGATTGTGCCGTTATGCTAGTGTCTGATCATGGATTTGAAAGCGGACATAAAAGAAAATTATCACTTCCGGAAGAGCCCGGTGCGCCAGCGCTTGAACACAATCCGTATGGTATCTTTTTGGCAAGTGGTGCCGATTTTAAAAACCAACCTGTTTACGGTGCATCTTTATTAGATATAACGCCAACCATACTTGCACACTTCAACATCCCCGTAGGGCAAGATATGGATGGTAGCGTTTTGCCCGTTTTTTCTAATGATAACAAGCATACATCCATCCCAACACATGAGCGTGAACACTTGGGTAAGGACTATGGCATGGTACCAGATGCATCTTCAGAAGTTGACGCACAGCTTTTGGCACAGCTTGAAGCCCTCGGGTATATAGAGAAGAGTAATGCGCAGTCTGCTCAAACTATTTTAGCAGAAAATCAATATTATTTGGCCCGTAGCTATGCGGATGGTGGTCAGATAAACAGTGCCTTATCGCTTATGGAGAAGCTGGTAAAGGCATTTCCAACGGTGCAACGCTACCTGCACTTTAAAGCTAATCTATTCGTACAAAATGCTGATTACACATCGTTAAAAGCACTCATCGCCCCTTGGCCAAACACGGCTAATAAAACCTTTTACACTGGTTTAATCCATTTACAAAGTGGTTTAATCAAGTCAGCCATAGCGTCTTTTGATGGTTTGGTTAATACTAAAAATGATGTTTTATTGGCACAGGTTGCGCGCGCATTTATGCAAGCTGGTTATTATGAAGAGGCTACAAGATATGCTAAGCTTGCGCATGATTTTAATAAACAAAACCATGTGGCGTTGGCTATTTTGGGCGAAATAGCACTGGCTAATGAAACGTGGGAACAGGCTTTGTCCTATTTTTTTGCAACATTAAAATTACGGTATTATCAACCTAATGTGCATTACAACATAGGTGTGGCCCTGTATTGGTTGGGATATTATGAAGAAGCATCATCCGCATTAAAGTTGGCTTTACAATTCAGGCCAGGTCTACTTGCTGCCCATGAATTGCTCAAAGAAGTCTTGTTAGAAAAGCTTAATCGCACTGAAGAATGGCGTGTATTTAACCAGCAAAAAATGGTTCAGCCCATCTGTGTGGTTACTGGGCATCCGCGTAGCGGCACAAGCATGATGATGCAAATGTTACAGGCTGGTGGGGTTGATATTGCAACTGACGCTATACGGGTAGCAGATAAAAATAACAGTGAAGGTTATTTAGAACTAGAAGCGGTGAAGCATATCGCTACCGATCAAACTTTTCTGCATAGTTGTGCTGGTAAAGCAGTTAAAATTGTGATTCCGTTGTTACGCTTGGTGCAACCGTTTTATCCGCTCAAGGTGATATGGATGGTTAGAAATCACACCAGTACACTAAAAAGCCAGCAAATATTAAAAGGCGGTTCTGTAAAGAATGCAGCTTTTAGTCTATCGCAAACCATGCTGGTAGAAGAAGAGCGGTTGGCAAGTTGGTTAAATCGGTATCCACACATTACCTATCTTAAAATACAGTACGAAGAGGCATTGGCTGAGCCTGATCGCGCAGCACAAAAAATAGCGGCTTTTTTAGGGCGAGATTTTGACCCCAAGGCTGCATCTGCCATTATAAATCAGCAATTAAATCATCATTAACAAACACTTGGCCAGTGCATTTTTTCGGTAACAAAACTTTGCGCAACTTTGGCAGCACTACATAAAAGCATGAAAAAAGATTTAAAAAAAGAGTTAATTCACTATTCCTCAGCCGCCGCAGCCCTTTTAGGTGTAGCTGAAGTGAATGGCCAGTATCAATACACCAATATCACAGATACCACTGTAGACTACAATAACGGGTTTTACAATCTTGATTTAGATCAGGATGGTGAAAATGATTTTACCCTAAGACAGTATGTTGATACGGGCGCAGCTGGTAACACCAATGCGGTAATTATACAGCCTTACACCAATACTATAAATCGTGTGGCAGGCGAAAAACAAGGCCAATACAATTATCCATTTAACCTTATGGCCGCTACCGTGGTTGATAACACTACAGATTGGGATGGCATTGGCGGACAATTTACCACAGGATATATGGCCTTTGTAGTAGATGGACAAGCTTATCCTAATAGCAACTGGATTGGTCCGATATCTGATGGTTATTTAGGTTTACAATTGGTAAAACCCACGGGCGTACATTACGGCTGGGCGCGTCTGAGTATATCAGAAGATTGTGCGGGTTTTACAGTCCGCGATTTTGCTGTGAATCTTACAGCAGATTCATCCATTGTTGTGGGTGCTGAATTACTAGGTGATATTGAAAATTTACTTAGCCGAGTACAAATTGCCGTAAAACCAGGCGAGCTGATGATTAATCACGCTGCACTAGATGCTGAAATAGTGTTTAGGTTGGTGGGAATTAACGGCAGTGTATTAAAAACCGAAAGCGCCTCAGAAAATGGTAGTACACTAATCTCAATTAGTGATTTACCACATGCGCTTTATATTTTAGAGATAGAAAGCAACGGCTTAGTAAGGCGAGAAAAACTCGTTTTGTAATAAAAAAAACCTTTAAAAGCGTCTTTTTGTTTGATGGCGAGCATGTTGCTTCTTTTGCCAGTTTCACAAAGCTTTACAAATTTGAAGGTCTTTTATTGACAATCGTTTTACTTCTGTTTGGTAAATTCGCACGCAGTCAAAAAATAATAGATAATTAACCTAAAATAGTAGTCCATGATCTTTGATCTTGATATGATTCGCCAGGTTTATGCGCGATTCCCAGAGCGTGTAGACGCGGCCCGTAAATTACTTGGCAGACCTTTAACACTTTCAGAAAAAATCCTTTACGCCCACCTTTGGGATGGTAATCCTGAAACAGTTTATGAGCGCGGTTCAAGTTATGTAGACTTTGCACCAGATCGCGTAGCCATGCAAGATGCCACTGCGCAAATGGCCTTATTACAATTTATGCAAGCTGGTAGAGATACGGCTGCTGTACCAAGCACCGTGCATTGTGATCACCTGATACAGGCGCGTATTGGTGCAGATAAAGATCTTCAAGAGGCCATCAATAAAAACAACGAAGTATTTAATTTTCTTGAATCTGTATCCAACAAATATGGCATAGGCTTTTGGAAACCAGGTGCGGGTATTATTCACCAGGTGGTTTTAGAGAACTATGCTTTTCCTGGCGGCATGATGATAGGTACAGATAGCCACACTGTAAATGCTGGAGGATTAGGCATGGTTGCCGTTGGTGTTGGTGGTGCTGATGCCGTAGATGTTATGGCTGGCATGCCTTGGGAATTGAAATTTCCTAAACTCATTGGGGTAAAGCTTACTGGTAAAATGAACGGGTGGACATCAGCAAAAGATGTTATCCTAAAAGTTGCCGGAATTTTAACCGTAAAAGGTGGAACTGGTGCCATTGTTGAATACTTTGGCGAGGGTGCCAAATCTCTCTCTTGTACAGGAAAAGGCACAATTTGTAACATGGGTGCAGAAATCGGGGCCACCACATCTACCTTTGGTTATGACGATAGTATGGCGCGCTACCTCAAGGCAACCGGTAGGGCAGAAGTAGCAGCCCTTGCAGATGCCATTGCACCTTATTTAACAGGTGATGATGAGGTTTACGCCAACCCCGATAAGTACTTTGACCAACTCATAGAAATTAACTTAAGTGAATTAGAACCACATCTCAATGGGCCTTTTACACCAGATTTGGCAACGCCAATAAGTAAGGTTCGTGAGGTTGCTGAGGCTAATGGTTGGCCGCTACAGGTGCAAGTTGGTCTAATAGGGTCTTGTACCAATAGTTCCTATGAAGACTTAACGCGCTCGGCTTCAATAGCCAAGCAAGCTGGAGAAAAGCATTTAAAAGCCAAATCTAAATTTACCATTACACCAGGCAGTGAGCAAGTACGCTTTACGGCAGAGCGCGATGGTATTTTAGATACATTCGATAAAATTGGTGGCGTTGTACTAGCAAATGCCTGCGGCCCTTGTATTGGCCAGTGGGATAGAGAAGGTGCAGACAAAGCTGAGAAAAACACCATTGTACATTCATTTAACCGCAACTTTGCTAAACGTGCAGACGGTAATCCTAATACGCATGCGTTTGTGGGTTCGCCAGAAATAGTTACTGCGCTTGCCATTGCTGGCGATTTAGGTTTTAACCCTTTAAAAGATACTCTCATTAATGCCAATGGAGAAGAAGTTATGCTAGATCCGCCTGCAGGTATAGAGTTGCCTACCAGTGGTTTTAGCGTTGATGATGCCGGTTATCAGGCACCTGCGGCAGACGGTAGTGATGTGCAAGTTGTTGTAAAACCAGATTCTAATCGCCTACAATTGCTAGAGCCTTTTCAGCCTTGGGATGGTAAAAATCTTCTAGGTGCAAGGCTTTTGATTAAAGCTTTTGGCAAGTGTACAACAGACCATATTTCTATGGCTGGCCCTTGGTTGCGTTTTAGAGGACATTTAGACAATATTGCAAACAACACTTTAACCGGTGCTGTAAATGCCTTTAATAAAGAAACCAACAATGTAAAAAATGTCATTGAAGGTACTTATGGTGAAGTTCCTGCTGTACAGCGTGCATACAAAGCAGCAGGAGTACCAACCATTGTTGTAGGTGACCATAATTATGGTGAAGGTTCATCGCGTGAGCATGCAGCTATGCAGCCGCGCCATTTGGGTGTACGGGCGGTCTTGGTAAAGAGCTTTGCACGTATCCATGAAACTAACTTGAAAAAGCAAGGTATGCTAGCGCTAACCTTTGCAAATGAGGCCGACTACGATAAAATTCAGGAAGATGATACTTTCAACTTTGTTGATTTAGCTGAGTTTGCGCCAGGTAAGCAAATAACCATAGAGGTGGTGCATGCTAACGGTACACAAGATGTGATCAAGGCAAATCATACCTACAATCAGCAGCAAATAGAATGGTTTAAAGCAGGAAGCGCATTAAACCTTATTAAAGCTCAGTATGCTGCTAAATAAGAATGGAACTTAGAAATTAAAAAGCCCCGTTAGCAAATTGCCAACGGGGCTTTTTTATATTCTATAAATGCGCCTAGAATAGGCCGCCAATTTTTAAACCAGCACCAAAAGCCAACGGTAAGTCGCGGTTGCCGCCAGTAAAACCATATTGGTTAATATCTACATCGCTGGTAAACCCGTACCCCAAAGCAACATACCAATCAATTAAGAATGCATCAGAATAAACTACCTGCTTGCCAAGATTAATCATTACTGCAAAGCCAGTGGTGTTTTTACGCTCTTCTTTGTAGACGAACATATTGTCCTCGTAGGTATAAATATTTGTATTTCTAGAGTAGTGGGTAAAAATGATTTCAGGTTTAACATAACCACCCTTTAAAATATGGGCATAGCGCATGCCGCGTGTATAGTAGTCTGGTGAACGCATGAATTTTAATCCACCCCGTAATACAGCACCTCGCGCTTGTACATCAAACGGGTCAAAGCCTAAACCAATAATTCCTAATTCTGTTTCCCAGCTTTTACCCGGAGCAATGCTTCGTTCATAACCCACATAAAAAGCGTTAGTTAAGGGCGAGAAAAAATTGACTTTTAAGGCATTTTTATTCTGACTTGCGTACAACTCAGAATCTTCAAATGAGTTACCCGCAAACTCATAAACTTGTCCTGTTTCTAATCTGATTTTTGCCACTTTGGCTTTTTCAATGACCAAAACGGGATCTTCTAATTGCGCAGGCCAATTCTTGTATTTGATTTCATCAATGCCCAATTCAATAACTTTTACCTCTATGACGCTGCCATTGCGCATGGTCATAAAATCTTGAGCCAATAGAATTTGGCATGTAAGCATTGAAAATAATGCAGTTAATAGTGTTGTTTGTTTCATAATTATGAAATAACGAATTAGTGGGTAAAGATACACCAGTTCTATGTGTTTCAATTTTTTTCCCATCTTCACACGCTATGAAAAAAGTATTCAATCGTACCCAAAAAGCCTGGGCCTTTTATGACTGGGCAAACTCTGTGTATAGTTTAGTAATCGGTACGGTATTGTTGCCTATTTATTACGAAGCCATCACCTCAGATGCAGGCCTTGATACATTGCATTTTTTGGGGATGCAGTTTCATAATACAGAGCTTTATTCTTACGTCATATCTTTTTCATTCTTAATCATAGCCATATTGTCGCCCTATCTCGCTTCAATGGCAGACTACTCAGGTAAGAAGACCAGCTTTATGAAATTCTTTGTTTATCTCGGTAGCTTGGCCTGTATGGGGCTGTTTTTGTTTGATGATACTACCATTTGGTTAGGACTAACGGCTGCTTTATTTGCGAGTATTGGCTTTACAGGTAGTTTGGTTTTTTACAATGCTTTTTTGCCAGAAATCGCTTTGCCAGAGTTGCAAGACCGATTAAGTGCCAGAGGATTTGCCTTGGGCTATTTTGGGAGCAGTCTGCTCTTAATCTTAAACTTGGTGATGGTACAAAAGCCAGAATGGTTTGCCTTTGAAAACGCTGGTGCTGCAACGCGTACGTCTTTTTTAATGGTCGGAATTTGGTGGATAGGCTTTAGTCAGTACACTTTTAAAAACATGCCCAATGGTACTAAAAAAGAAGGACCAAAGCCTAAAAATACGCTTTTGCATGGTTACGAGAAATTGGCAGAAGTTTGGAAGGAATTCATGAAAATACCCCGCTTACGCAGATTTTTATTTAGCTTCTTTTGGTACGGTACGGGGGTTCAAACGGTCATTTTATTAGCATCTATTTTTGGAAAGAAAGTACTTTTTCTTGAAGCAGGCCAACTTATCATTAGTATCTTAATCATTCAATTTGTTGCCATTGTTGGGGCGCTTCTTTTTAGTAGGTTATCTAAAAAATTAGGTAATATAAAAGCTTTAGGCATCGCAGTTTTTATTTGGATTGGCGTTTGTATTTCGGCCTATTATGTAGCAGATGCCAACCAATTTTACATGGTAGGAGCAACTGTGGGCCTGGTGATGGGTGGTATTCAATCGCTTAGTCGCTCAACATATTCTAAAATGCTACCAGAAACACATGATCATGCCACATATTTTAGCTTTTATGATGTTACAGAAAAAGTAGCAACCATGGTAGGCACCTTTTCTATAGGCATGATAGAGAGCCTCACCGGAGATTTACGCAATGCGGCTTTGGTGCTTATGTTGTTTTTTATTTTGGGATTTGTGCAGCTCCTTCGCATCCCGAAGTCAAAATTTGTGTATTAAAGAAAGGGTTACTCTATGCGTATGCATTGGTCTAGCCTGCATAGAACATTTCCCAATATATCGTCTTCAATACCTACTACACGGCCTTTTACCTTTAGGCTTTCGCCAACTTTCGGCAATGGTGCTGTAAAAGTGCTGTCTACAGCGCATAAAAAAACGTCATCAAGTATAAAGCTATGGGTTGCACTTTCTGTAACTCGGCCTTCTAAAATAACGGCTGTGTTGGTATATTTTTCAGAGAAATCTGCCTGATTAGCGCTAAGTATTTCATTAAACCCGGCAGCAGAACCGGTATACGAGGCCTCTTCTTCAGAATAATCTACGTGGGCTTTGTTGTAAACACCAAACCAGAGGTATGCGCCAACGAGGATAACACCAATGCCAGCAATCAATAAACCATTTGTACGTTTCATAGAATAAAAACATTCATTACTAAACCGCTTGTTATCTTCGTTGTTTAGATAGTTTAGCGCAGTTAATGCGAAGTTCAATTTATTTAATCATTGTCTTTAAAGTTCAAAGATATTTACTCATGTTAAAAATTTTTAGTGTGTTATCTGTCATGGTGCTCTTGGCAAGTTCTTGTACCTATAATAATATTGAGGATGCTTACGGCAACAAGATAGGCGAATGCGATACCGCAGTGGTTTCTTATGCGCTAGATGTGGCGCCAATCATAGATATGCAATGTGTAACCTGTCACGGATCAATTTCGCCACAGGCGGGCCTAGATTTAAGTTCTTACGAAAAAGTATTCGCCCAAAAAGAAAACATCATTAATAGAATTAACAGACCACTTGGAGACCCATTTGTTATGCCGCAAAGCGGACCAATGTCATCGTGTAAAATAAATACGATTAACGCTTGGGTTAATCAAGGTGCCCTAAACAATTAATACCCTTAATCATGAGATTGATAATTATTGCCTGTCTATTCGGCCTAACCCAACAAACCTTTGCCCAAAAATATCTTACCAGAGAGGCCTATCTTAAATTTTTTGGTAGTACGCCAATAGAAAATATTGAAGCTGTTACCAACCAAGCGAGTAGCGTTATTGATGTGACCACTAATGAGGTTGTTTTTCAAGTGCTCTTAAACAGCTTTACGTTCGAAAAAGCGCTTATGCAAGAGCATTTTAATGAAAACTATGTAGAGTCTGAGAAATACCCAAAATGTGTTTTTAAGGGAAAAATAAAGGAAGCGGTATCATTAAGTAAAACGGGCACGTACAAGGTTACCATAGCCGGAAGTATGACCCTACATGGCGTAACTCGACCTATAGAAGTTAGCGCAGATATTACCGTAGAGAAATCCACCATTAAACTTATGTCAACTTTTGTAATTGTTCCAGAAGATTATGAGATCATCATTCCAGGTGCAGTACGAGATAAAATTGCCAAGTCTATGGAGGTTACCGTAAAAGCCGCATATAAACCTGTATAATCTCAAAACATGAAAAACAGAACTACCATTATTTGTGCATTGTTGCTCGTGTTTTCAACAAGTACTTTACTGGCTCAAGATGAGTTGTTAACGCTTATAGATGAAGAAGAAACTACGGAAGATGCCGCAATAAATTATACAACGGCAACCTTTAAAGGTACGCGCATCGTAAATATGCAAAGCTCAGAAATACCGTCAGCTGGGGTAATGCAATTTATATTCATGCATCGCTTTGGGGCGTTAAATGACGATTTTGTCTATAATTTCTTCGGTTTAGATGTAGCAAGTGTGCGTCTTAGCCTAGACTATTCTCCAACTGATTGGCTTAATGTGGGCTTTGGTAGAAGTAGTGTAACCAAAACATGGGATGGCTTTTTAAAACTTAAGGTACTACGCCAACAAACCGGAGCGCGTACCATGCCCATAACAGCTGTGATTTATTCATCTATGAATTACACCACTTTACGCCCTGGTGATGGTTTGTCTTATACAGAAACAGACAAATTGAGCTATGTGCATCAACTTATTGTAGCTAGAAAATTTAATGAACGCTTGTCTTTAGAATTAGTACCAACATTGGTGCACTACAACCTTGTGCCAACCAACACGCATCCTAATGATGTTTTTGCACTTGGATTTGGCGGTCGGGTTAAACTCACAAAACGCGTTGCCATTACTGCAGAGTATATGTTACAACTCACGGATAACAATACCTTCTTTAACCAAGAAACGCAACAAAATGTGGCATACAAAAACGGTTTAAGTGTAGGTGTGGACATAGAAACAGGTGGTCATGTTTTTCAATTACACCTTACAAATGCCCGCGGTTTAGTAGACCCACAATGGATTGGAAGAACACCCGGAAGTTGGGCTAATGGTGATATTTATTTTGGATTTAACATCTCTAGAGTTTTTACTCTCGTAAAGCCAAAAACACCAGAAGAACCTTGGTAAGTTGTATCCATAATTTTGCAAGATTTTTCTAATTTACAGCCATAAAATCAAGTACTATGGATTTAGTTTGGTGGTGGCTTACTGCTGGTGTAGTATGTTTAATCATTGAGGTTTTTACACCGAGTTTTTTTGCGGCAAGTTTGGGTATAGGGGCAATAGCTTCTTCTATAGGTGCAGCTTTTGGCGTGTCTTTAGAAATTCAATTGTTACTTTTTTCGCTGGTCAGTTTGATTAGCATTTTCGCGCTTAGGCCGCTAATTACCAAATATTTATACCAGGGCAGTGATGTACGCACAAATGCGGATGCCTTAATAGGCAGAACAGGTCTTGTTATTGCCGCCATAGACCCCTCAACCAATCAGGGACGCATGCGTATTGATGGAGATGAGTGGCAGTTTAGCTTAGTAGATGAACATAGTAGCGTGCGCATAGGTGATAAACTGCGCGTAGTACACAGAGAAAGTATTATTTTAATTGTTGAACCTTTTAACCCATAAGTCATGACACCTGTATTTATCTTACTATCAATCTTACTCATTTTAGTAATTGTTCTTCTCATTAAAGGCGTTCGCATTGTTAAGCAAAGTGAAGCGGTTATTATTGAGCGTCTTGGGAAATACAATAAAACCTTAACCTCTGGTTTTAATATTATCATACCAGTAATTGATGCACCTCGACAAATTGCTTGGCGTTACACCACGCAAGGTTTTAATGGGGAAATGGTTTCCGTCTTCAAAATGAGAGACGTGATAGATTTACGTGAAAATGTTTACGATTTTCCGAAGCAGAATGTAATTACTAGAGATAATGTTGTTACAGAAATCAATGCTTTGATTTATTTTCAGATTGTTGATCCGCTTAAATCTGTTTATGAAATTGGTAACCTGCCTAACGCCATTGAAAAGCTAACGCAGACCACCTTGCGTAATGTTATCGGCGAAATGGATTTGGATGAGTGTCTCTCAAGCCGCGATACCATCAATACCAAGCTTAGAACCATTTTAGATGAAGCCACTAACAAATGGGGTGTAAAAGTAAATCGCGTTGAACTTCAAGATATCAATCCGCCCCGCGATATTAGAGACGCCATGGAAAAGCAAATGCGTGCTGAACGCGATAAGCGCGCTGCCATTTTAGAAGCAGAAGGAGAAAAGCAGTCACGTATTCTTGAGGCTGAGGGTTTACGTGAAGCACAGATTAAAGAAGCCGAAGGAAAACGCGAGAAGGAAATATTAGAGGCTGATGGTATGGCGCAAGCTAGAATTCGCATTGCTGAAGCCGAAGCAGAGGCGATTAGATTGGTAGCCGAAACGATTCAAAAAACAGCAAAAGGCGATCCTGTTAATTATTTAATAGCCCAAAAGTATCTAGAAACGCTACAAAAAATGACAGAAGGTAAAGAGAATAAAACCGTCTTTTTACCATACGAAGCCACGGGCGTTCTTAGTTCGCTAGGTGGCATTAAAGAATTACTCCAAAATCAAAGCTAGTAAGGGTGCTGAAAAGGGCAACCAGTGATGGCTAAAAATTAATAAAGTCGGCATGCGTTTTTAATCATGCCGACTTTTTTTTATCCGCTCTACTTGCCAAAAAACAAGTTACAGAGCGATATACTATTAATTAACTTAAAGCTTGGTGTTAACTACAGCCATAATCGCTTTTTCCCTTTCAATGGCTTTGGCTTCAATGGCTTCTGCCTTGGCCAACGCTGCATCAACAAACGCTTGGTTTGAAAAACCCGCGCAGTTAATTCGGACGTTAAGATGCGCACCTCTTATGGCTGTTAAGGCACACATAGCGCCAACACCGGCATCGCTGATAGATGCCTTTAGACCATGTTCTGCCATTGCCTCCATCACCTCCATGCTATCATAGGCTGTTTCCATAACGGCAAGTGGGGTATTTATAGCACCTTCTGTAGCCGTAGCAATGGCTAGCTTCCGCGCTTCTTTTTCTGCATCAGTTGATTTTGGCAAGCGGTAGGCTTCCATAATCTGTGTAAAGGCCTGCGTATCTGCATCTACCATGTAGAGCAGTTTTTGCTGGTATTTTTGTCCTTTCTCAGCCCAATCAGAATAAAACGCCCATTGCTCATCCCAGCCTCTTTTGTGCGCACTTAAATTGGCCACCATAGTGCCGAGCGCAACGCCCAAGCTACCCACATATGCGGCAATAGAACCGCCACCTGGCGCAGGACTTTCAGAAGCAGTTTCATCAGCAAATTCACGAAGGTTCATGGCAATTAGTGGTTGCGCTGAGGCGTCATCAAGCATATACTCAATGATTTTTTCCTTGGGGTTAAATGGCTTCAAGTCATCAAGACCGAGGCTTTTAACGGCAATTTTTATTTTTTCACTTTCAGAAATCCCCAAAGAACGTTCTTGCTTTCTAAGAAAATAATCGGCTGCATCTAGCATAGCCTGCTTTGGTATTAAACCTACCAACTCAGACCCTGTAACACGTAAACCGCGTTCTGTGGCAGATTTAACCGTTTCATCAAAGGCGATATGCACCGGGGTAATGGCAATGTTGGTAAGGTTATAGCTGATTTGTGCAATACCATATTCTTCAATATACCAACCAATGCCTTTAACTGCTTTTAAGCGACCAGGAATTCTAATGGGCTCGCCATTTTCATCAAGTACGGGTTTGCCATCTGGCTTGTTGTTTTCTGTTTTTACGCGTCCTGCCTCACGTATATCAAACGCAATAGCGTTAGCCCTGCGTGTAGAGGTAGTGTTGAGGTTTACATTGTAAGCCACCAAAAAATCGCGTGCACTAATGGCGGTTGCACCAGTTTTCATTACATGATCTGTAAATGCTGCGGGGCCAAAGTCAGGTTTCCAAGCGGGATCTACTAACTTTTTGGCCAGGCCTTCATATTCACCTTGTCTGCAGTTGGCCAGATTTTTACGTTTAGGCTCGCGCGCTGCATTTTCATAGCAGTAAACTGGAATGTTTAACGCGTTACCAACCCGCTCGGCCAATTTTAAGGCGTAGGGTATAACCTCCTCCATTGTAATGTTGGCCACTGGCACCAATGGGCATACATCTGTTGCACCAAAACGCGGATGTTCTCCTTTATGCGTGCGCATATCTATGAGCTCAGAAGCCTTTTTAATGAGCAAAAAAGCAGCTTCAATAACCGGTTCGGGTTCTCCAACAAAAGTGATAACCGTTCTGTTGGTGGCAGCACCGGGATCAATATCTAAAAGCTTAACGCCAGGTACGGTTTCTACAACACTTGCAATGGCTTTGATTTTATCTTGATTTCTGCCTTCTGAGATATTAGGCACGCATTCAATAAGTTTTTTCATTGTATGAAGTTTTAGGTAATAGGATTAGATTCCTATCTACTATAGATTTTAGGGGATTTTAATAGAAAACTTAAGAGAAGACACCAAACACATCTTGTACAGAACTGGTGGTTTTTGCATTAATCATTAATACCGGAATTTTAGCCCAATTAGAAATGATGTTTTGGTCAAAATTTGTTCCGAAAATATTCTTGATGCCATCTTCATGGTGATTTAAAATGGCAATAACATCTGCATTTGTTAAATCGGCATAGTTAATAATCTGTTTATCGAAGTCCTCTTCAGCATTCGCATGGGTAGTGCTAAATGTTATGCCGTGCTCATTTAGATATCTTTTGGCAAATGAAACGTTACGATGCACTGCATTCTTTTGAAACTCATCCGTTTTTTCGGCCACAAACAAGTGCACCTTAGCAGC
The DNA here is from genome assembly GCA_964416385.1 of uncultured Cryomorphaceae bacterium. Classification (GTDB taxonomy): domain Bacteria; phylum Bacteroidota; class Bacteroidia; order Flavobacteriales; family Schleiferiaceae; genus JAUHWL01. Next base: position 59,819 of record CAYQDW010000001.1, read on the forward strand.
AAACGTTTGGGCCACCTTACTAACAATGCTCAGTATCTGTTTTTCTTCAGAAACCAAGTCAATAGGCATAACAATATGGTCTATGTTGTCATTTTTAGGTAGGCGATCTTGGGTAATGAGAATGGGTATCTCAGAATTCATGACAATCTTATTGGCATGACTGCCAAATAGGTATTGCAGCCCTTTTAAGCCGTGTGTGCCCATAACAATGATACCGCTGTTTAGTGCTTTACCAGCTTGGCCAATACCAGTGTATAAATCGCCCTGTTTGATATGTTTTTTAAAATCCACACCAGAATTTTGATGGCTATTTATCAAATGATCTAGTTTTTGGTCAATAGCATTAATGTGCTCATCTTTCTCTACAATATGCAATAGCGTTATACCAGTATTTAAAACTTTGGCTGCACCTATGGCATATGCCAATGCTGTTTCTGATATTTCAGTAAAGTCAATAGGGACAAGAATTTTATGGCTCATGAGCAGTTTTTTGGGTGGCGAAAGTAAGCATCACTACGAAACAATTCCTTTTAAGAGTGCGAAATTATCCTGTTTACCACGTTCATGAAATTCGGCACAAAATGGCGTATGGAGCTTAAAACTTGTAAAAAACTCAATTTGAATATTCCGCCAATCAGTATCATTTATGGGCCTTCCTAAAAGTTCTTCTTCTTGGCGGTATAAATTGGCTATTGGGAAGTAATATGGTGTGCTAACGTAAAACAAATCAGCATCGCAAATAATTTTTTCTAATAATGTTTTGGGTTGTTGTGGAAATTTTGTCGCCATGATCAAATTGCAAACAGCATCAATATCGCCTCGGCTAAGTTTTATTGTAGGCAATATTTTTTGCGCGAAGGCACAGCCAACTTCTTCGTGATGGTCATAATCATCAACAATACCATAATCATGCAAGCAAGCTGCAATCTGTAAAAGATGTAAATCAGCTTCTGAAATGCGCATTTTGTTTGCAAGAAAGGTTGCGTCTCTCAAAACCATAGCGGTATGTGTAATAGAATGATACACGTATTTAGGTCCCAGTTTTAAACGTAGATTCTGGAAGAGTGTCTCAATAATTCGAGGCATGTCAGTTTTTAGTAACATGTGGGTTTACATTAGGTTAGAAAATAAGATTGGAAGGGAAATGCGGGTTAGCGTGTTTAATTAATGGTTGGCTACCTCGCTTGGTGAAAAGCCATGTATTTCATGAAAAATACGGCTAAAATAGGCGGGGCTGCTAAAGCCATAGCGGTAAGCAATTTGGCTTATTGTTCCGGTATGCGCCTTTAGGTCTTGGTATGCTTTTTTAATTTTATAATGTTTGATGTATTGTGTGGTACTCATGGTGGTTATGGCTTTAAGTTTTCTATGAATTTGCGTTCTACTCATATACATTTCTTTGCTCAACTGTTCTACCCCAAAATGTTCATCTGCTAAATTTTTGTCTAATAGACCATTGATTTTGGCCAGAAAACTTTCTTCTAACGATAAAGACTTGGATTGTTTAAAAGCTTTAATGGCATCTTGGTAGGCCGCTTGATATACTTTTTTACGGTTTTCTATAACATTGGTTAGCAGCAAATAGGTTTGTTCTGGGTCTTCTGTCTTATAAACAATGGCATCGGCTTGAGCCGCTACCAAATCTTTGTGTTTTATGGCTGTGGTGCCGCTAAAAAGCGCCATGGGTACGTGGCTTACAACACCGTTTTTCCTTAAAAACTTCAGGGCCTCGATACCGCTGGTATTATCGATATTCTTTTGGATGACAATTAAATCAGGAACGATTTCAAGACTTTTACCGAGTGCACCATCAATACTATTGATAAAGAGCAGTTGCGCATTATTTTTCCAAACCTCTCTCCAAAAGGGCTCGTATTCATCCTCAGCCATAACTACAACCAAAGGTGTTTTCTCTTTGGGCAGCCGTACTTCTAAAATTTCATCAGTGTCAATCTCCATTACTTCCTCCATCATCGCTAGTTGCTCATAGTTTATATCTTCAAAGATTTCAACATGCTTAAAAGGAATTGACTTTTTGGTAGAAAAGCAGGGTAAGGTTACTAGAAAGCGGGTATGAGAAAACTTCTCACTTTCTACACTAATAGTGCCCTGAAGCGATTCTACCAAGTATTTTGTTAGATAGAGGCCAATGCTCGTGCCTTGATAGTACATGAGATGTATTGGGTCTTTTTCATAATACAAATCAAATATGTGAGGTACTTTTTCTGGAACAATGCCAATGCCGTTATCCCAAATTTCAATCTGAATTTTGTTTTGTTCTTTTAGGTAATAAAGAGAAAGTCGCACAATACCTCCTTCGGCCTTCATAAACCTTATGCCATTGGCAATGAGCCGATAAACAATGCGGTGTAACTTTTGAAAATCTATAAAGCACTCCAGTTGATCTACTGAAGATTTAAATTCTAGAATAACGTTTTTTTCTGCCGCTGCGGGCGAGAAACTCTTCAGAATGGTTTCAGAATAGCTAACCACATTGGTTTTAATCATGCGGTAAAGCACATCGCCATCAATCAATTTTGCAAGAGAGAAAATATCACGCGTAAGCGACCTAAATTTATACGCATTGCGCAGGGCAACGTTGAGTTGAAGGCGCTTGGCTTGATTGGTTTCATGGCGCTCAAATTCTTCTAGCGTGGCAACTAAAATACTTAACGGTGAGTTGAATTCCGTTGATATATTCACCCCAATACGGGCTAGGCGTTGTAATTCTTTCTTGCTATCCATAAGCTCATAATCCTTGTACTCTTCCGTTCAAAATATGCATTTCAACATGGTTGTGACCAACGTTGTAGGGTATGTAGGTTAGCGAAGGTATTTCTTTTGTAATAATGAGGTTAGCCCTTTTGCCGCGCGTTATGCTCCCTAGTTCATCAGAAAGTTCTAAGGCAGCAGCACCATTAATGGTTGCGGCATTAAAAGCTTCTATTGGGGTTAAATTCATTTGTGTGCAAGCTAGAGATTGTACCAGCTGCATGTTTCCAGATGGTGAAGAACCAGGGTTAAAATCTGTTGCCAAGGCTATTTTAGCATCATGCTGCAAAAGTGTTCTAGCAGGGGCGTAAGGTATTTTAATAAATAGCGAGCAAATGGGTAACAGAGTGGCAATAGTAGCGCTGTTAGCTAGGCTGTTAAAATCTTCAGCGGCCATTACTTCTAAATGGTCTACACTTATAGCCTTGTGTTTTACACACGCGGCAATACCGCCAATGGCGTTAAATTGATTAACATGAACTTTTGGTTTTAAGCCGTACTTGGCTGCAGCTATTAAAAGCTGTTCTGTTTGTGCAACAGAAAAATAGCCTTCTTCACAAAACGCATCAACATAATCTGCTAAGCCTTCTTCTGCTACCTGTGGCAAAACTTCGTTAATCATCAGATCTACGTAGGCATCTGCATTTAGCGTATAGGCTTGTGGTACCGCGTGCAGGGCTAAAAATGTTGTTTTTATGATGGCATCGGTTTGATTTTTTAGGGCTTTGGCGGTGCGTAACATTTTCAATTCTCCAGCAACAGAAAGGCCATAACCACTTTTAATTTCTATGGCGCCCGTGCCCATATTTATGACATCGTTTAAGCGTGCTAAACTTTGTGTTAAAAGTGCCGCTTCAGAGGTATCGGCTAGCTTTTTGGCAGAGTTTAGAATGCCACCCCCGCGCTTGGCGATGTCTGCATAACTCAAGCCATTGAGCCGCATTTCAAATTCATCTTCGCGTGTACCGGCATAAACCAAATGTGTATGAGAATCTACATAGCTTGGCAGTACAAGTTTGCCTGTAGCATCTATGATTTTACAACTCTCCACAAGGTTTTTGGGGAGCGATGCCATTTCTCCAAAATCAGTAATGCGCTGGCCAGAAATATGCAGCCATGCTTTTGTAAGAGATTTAACTTTACTGAGCTCGGCACCCGTAAGCACTTTGATTTCTGGAGGTAAAATGCCAATGAGTTCTTTAATGTTTATGATAAGGATATCGTCCATACGTAGTAGCGGTATAAGGCTGAAAAATAAGAACTCTTTTGGGATGCATTTGGGTAGCCCAAAAATCGCGCTAATTTTGAACCAAATGGCAGGCAATACACTAGGAACACTGTTTAGGCTCACCACGTTTGGCGAAAGCCACGGCAAGGCTATTGGCGGCATCATTGATGGATGCCCGCCGGGTTTGGAAATAGACGTAAACGCCATTCAATTGGCGCTTGCGCGCAGAAGGCCAGGGCAGAGCAACCTGACTACACAGCGCAATGAACAAGATCAAATTCAGATTTTATCTGGTGTTTTTGAGGGGAAGTCTACCGGTGCACCAATTGGTTTTATGATAGAAAATAATGATCAGCGCTCAGCAGATTATGAAGCGTTGAAGGATGTTTATCGCCCTTCTCATGCTGATTATACCTACCAAGCAAAATATGGCATACGTGATTATCGCGGTGGCGGACGGTCTTCTGCACGCGAAACGGCCACACGCGTAGCTGCTGGTGCCATTGCTGCGGCGGTTATCCCAAAGGTGCAGGTTAGGGCTTTTGTTTCACAGGTTGGCCATGTTTCAATGCCAGAAATTACGCAGATGCCCAGCATACAAGACATAGAGCGCAACTTGGTGCGTTGCCCTGATGAGGGCGCAGCGCAAGAAATGGCGCATCTTATTGCACGCTACAGAGATCAAGGCAATACTGTTGGCGGTATCGTATCGTGTATGGTTACTGGCGTACCTGCAGGTTGGGGTGAGCCTGTATTTGACAAATTACATGCTGATCTAGGTAAAGCCATGCTGAGCATAAATGCCGTAAAAGGCTTTGAGATAGGTAGTGGTTTTGCAGCTGCCGCCATGACGGGCAGCCAACATAATGATGCGTTTAACCCAGATTTTTCTACCCAGACCAATCATAGTGGCGGTATTCAGGGTGGCATTAGCAATGGTGCACCACTTCTTTTTAGGGTAGCCTTTAAACCCGTGGCCACCATAAAACAAGCTCAGAAAACCGTTACAAGTGCTGGAGAAGATACCACGTTAAAAGCTAAAGGCAGACATGACCCTTGCGTGGTGCCGCGTGCAGTACCCATTGTAGAAGCCATGACCTATTTGGTGCTGGCAGATCATTATTTAAGACAACAAGCAAATTATAAATTCGGATAATTTATGTTGAGAAAAATTCCGCTTCATACCAAAATAGTCATTGGGCTAGCACTTGGAATTATATGGGCGTTGGTGAGTTCTTACCTCGGTTTAAGTAGCATTACGGTAGATTTTATTTTGCCGTTTGGCGATATATTCATCAACCTCTTAAAATTAATTGCGGTACCGCTTGTGTTATTCTCAATCATTTCGGGCGTAACCGGCCTTAGTGATGTTAGCAGCTTGGGAAGGATTGGCTTTAAAACCGTAACAATCTACCTCATTACAACTGTAGTGGCCATTTCTGTTGGTTTAGGATTGGTAAACCTTATTAAACCAGGTGTTTCAACCTCTGGCGATCAACGCTTTGTAAACCGCATAAGCTATGAGTTGTGGGTGCAAGACAACCCTGCTGTAGAAAAGGTTGATGACAAGCATTTTTTAGACGACCCAAAATATGCCATGCTCGTTGAGCGGGCTGCTCAAAAAATACAAGAGGATGAAAATAGCGAGGTTGTAAAATCTGGAAAAGAAAAAGCAAGTAGTCAAAAAGGCAAAGGGCCATTACAATGGCTGGTAGATATGGTGCCGAGTAATATCTTCTTATCATTTAATGATAGCCTGATGTTGCAAGTCATCTTCTTCGCTATTTTTTTCGGCATTACCATAGTATTACTTCCCCGAAGCAGGATGGAATACGTTATTGGCTTTTGCTCTGGCGCTAATGATATCTTTATTAAAATGGTTGATATTGTGATGCAAGGCGCACCCTTTTTTGTCTTTGCCTTAATGGCCGGAAAATTGGCAGAAATGGCCGGGGATGATATAAATCGCATGGGCGAAATATTTTATGCTTTGGGTAAATACACATTGGTTGTGTTGTTGGGCTTGGCCATCATGGTTTTGGTGATTTATCCTATTCTGGTTAGCACATACTTATCAAACAAGTATAAATTTTCATTTACTAAATCATTCTCATACTTTTTAAAAGGTATACGCCCTGCACAACTGCTTGCATTTAGCACAAGTTCTAGTGCTGCAACCTTACCTGTTACAATGGAGTGCGTGCATGACAATATTGGCGTTGATGAAGAGGTGAGTAGCTTTGTTTTACCCATTGGTGCAACCGTTAATATGGATGGCACGAGCTTATATCAAGGTGTAGCTGTGGTTTTTTTGGCGCAGTTTCACATGATAGACCTTTCTATTGCGCAGCAGCTCACCATAATTTTAACAGCAACATTGGCCTCTATAGGTTCTGCAGCAGTGCCCAGTGCGGGGCTTATTATGTTAATTATCGTACTTGAGTCTGTTGGTTTAAACCCCGCTTGGATCGCTATCATTTTTCCAGTAGACCGCATTTTAGATATGTGCCGCACTGTTGTTAATGTTACAGGAGATGCTGCTGTGAGCACTGTAATAGCTTCATCAGAAAATCGTTTACACTTAAAATCTTAATAAGATGGGAAAGGTTCTTAAATATGGTGCCCTTGCAGGTGTACTCATCGCACTAATATTGTTGCTTGTGCCGTGGCTTTTTAGAAGTCAGATTTTTGAACAGATAAAAACAGAGGCGAATAAAAACCTCAATGGCGTTCTAAAAATAGAAGCCATGAGTTTGCACCTGTTTCGCGATTTTCCCAATTTAACACTTACCCTAGAAGGGCTCTCATTTACCAATGATGATACTTTTGATGGAGAAGAGCTGTTCGCAATGCAAACCCTTCGTGCAGAGCTTGATTTGGTTTCTGTTTTTACAGGTGATGTTATAAAAGTTGAAGAAATCCAATGTATAAATCCCACCTTTAAAATTCGTGTAAAGCCAGACGGCCGCGCCAATTATGATATTGCAAAACCGTCTTCAGCCCAGCCGGTGGTTACTGAAACGTCTCAAGAAGAACCATCAAATTTTCAAATCAACCTCAAGCGATTGATTATACAGCAGCTCAACCTTAATTATGTAGACGAGGAAATAAATAGCCGCCTTGCGCTAGAAAATGGCGATTTATCATTAAGTGGCGATTTTACCCAAACAGAAACTGACGTTGAAACGGTTATTGATATTGCCGGCATTACGTTTAGTTATGATGATATAAACTATCTCACAAAAGCGGGCCTTAAAGCTGATATTAACGCAAACTACAATTCAAAAACGGGCAGGGTTACCCTAACAGATAATAATGTTGTGCTCAATAAGCTCCATGTAATTTTTACAGGATGGGTAGAAAGTGCCGAAGAAAAAGTAGGTATGGATTTAAACTTTAAAGCACCACACTCAGAGTTTAAGGAAATACTATCACTCGTGCCAACGCTTTACATGCACGATTTTGAAGATATACAAACAAGTGGTCGGTTTGCTATGCAAGGCAACATAACGGGTGATTATTACTATGAAGGAGAAACATATCCTGCTTTTAAAGTAGCTACTGACATTAAAAATGGGATGTTCAAATATGCGGCTTCTTCAGCCTCAGTAAGCGATTTAAATATGAATTTGGTGGTTGACCACCCTGGCGGTTTATTAGACGCACTTACAATAGCAATACCAGAGGCGCATGCCATGGTTGCAGGTAGCCCTTTTGATATGCGCTTGCGCGCCAACGCACTTTTTGGTGATCCCTTTATTGATTTCGCGCTTAAAACAAAGTTAGATTTTGAAAAGTTGGCAGAAATCTTTCCCGTAGATGGTACTTCATTAAGCGGCATGCTTGAGGTAGATGCCCATGTTGTTGGTAAAACTTCTGATTTTGAAAATGCCAACCTCGATGATGTGGTGGCAGAAGGATTTCTAAATTCACAACGTATAATCATACAAACAGCATCTTTAAACGGTTCTGTGGTTATTGATACGCTGTATACAGCCATAACACCAAAAGCTATGGTACTTAAACCTTTAACCATGAAAATCGGCTCAAGTGATTTTTCTGGGAGTGGGCAGCTGTATAATGCCGTGGGGTACGCAATGGCAGATGACACGCTAAATGGGGTGTTTACGATTGCATCTAAACAAATTAACGTTACTGAACTCATGGGGCTGCTTGCCTCAGATGCCCCAGATCTAGCGGTAGATGGTTCAGCGCCTGAGGGTACAGCGCAGCCATTTGCCGTGCCAACGGCAATGGCCATTACGCTAAATCTAAAGGCAGACACGATTTTATATGATGATATGACGCTTTCTGCCGTAAGCGGTCAAGTAGCCATTGAAAATGAAATTGCGGCTTTGAATGATGTGCGCCTAAATTTTTGTGGCGGCATTTTAGGTCTAGATGGTGCTTATAGCATGCAAACGGGCCAGCCTAAATTTGATATGGATTTGAACTTGCGTAATGTAGATGCTGCAACGGCATTTCAAAATCTTAATACCATCCAAATGTTTGCACCCGTGGCAGAATCTGCCGTTGGGCGATTTGGCGGCAACCTTAGCTTAAGCACAATTTTAGACAATAACTATATGCCAGTACTGGGTTCAATGACTTCTAGCGGAAGTTTGTTAACCAGTGCGCTTGCCTTACAGCCAGAGGTTCTGAAAAAAATAGGTGAAATAATTTCAAATGCCAGCGTAGAAAAAGTGCGGATAAAAGATGCAGATCTCAACTTTAAGATAGAGAATGGCCGTGTAGATATAAAGCCCGTTGATTTGCTTTTAGGCAACATCCCCGCTAAATTTTATGGCTCTCAAGGGTTAGACCAAACATTAGATTATCACCTATCTGCCACCGTACCCTTGAGTGATATTACTTTACCAGAAGCATTTGCGTTATTGGGTGTTTCTGGCGGCAAAATACCGGTATCATTTAGCATTACAGGAACAGTTTCCAAACCGATAATAAAACCTGTTTTTGGGGAAGCTGAAGGAATAAAGGAACAAGTTACCCAAACCATAAACAAAGTGGTTGATGCGGCAAAGGATACTGCCATTTCAATCGTTAATAAAGAGGCAGAGAAAATCTTGGCAGACGCGCGCAAAGCGGCGGATGCTTTGTTAGCAAATGCAAGAGCCCAATCTGATCAAATTAAGGCAGAGGCTAAAGTGCAAGCGGATAAACTCAAAGCAGAGGCCCGCAAACAAGCAGATCAACTTATAAAAGAAGCCAAAGGTGATCCTTTTAAAGAGCTAGCGGCAAAAACGGCAGCAACAAAGGTCATTAAAAAGGCCGATGAACAAATTGACGCGCTATTAAAACAATCAAATCTGCAGGCTGATAAGCTTGTGGCAGATGCGCAAAAGGAAGCAGATAAAATATTAAGGGAAGCCGAAGAAAAGGCTAAAATCACGAAGTAATGAAGCAATTTTTATTGGCATGTGTTGCATGCTTATGGTCTTTGTTGGCTTATGCACAGGTAGAACTTGGCGAATGTGAACAAGAAAAAAATGAAAATGCTGATGCGCAGATTCAAAAGGCTTTAAAAGCCTTGAACAATAAAGATTTGCGCATGGCTAACATTTATGTAAACAATGCTTTAAAATTCCAAGAAAACAATGTTCATGCATTGTATTTGGCTGGTGAAATTGGCTTGCGTGAAAAGAACCTATTAAAGACAGAAGCATCATGGACCATGTGTTTAGAGGTATGCCCAAATTACAAACCAGACTTACTGTATTTCTTGGGCATTATTTACATGGAAAATGGCAAGAAACAACGTGCAGAAGAGTTGCTCGAATCATTTTTAACAGCAGCAGGTAGAGAGCGGGGCTATGATAAAGATGCTAAAGCAGCCTTAAAAGAAATCAGGCTTAAAGATGAGTTGATGAACAATCCTGTGCCGTTTGACCCAAAACCGGTGGCCAGTATTTCTACGCCTGCCGATGAATATTTGGCTATTATATCTCCTGATGCCGAATTGTGTTTTTTTACCCGCAGACACAGAAAGCGCGATAAGTACGCTGGCCCTGCAGGTACCACCCGGATGGTTGAAGAGTTTACGTTAGCCACCAAAACAGGGGAGAAGTACACTATGGGCGAAGCGCTAGAAGCGCCGTTTAATCAGAACTTTAACGAAGGTGGTGCCACTATAACAGCTAACAATAAGGAGCTTTTTTTTACCGTGTGTGTGATTGATGCAGACGGTTATCAAAACTGTGATATTTATACCTGTAAAAAAGAATATGGTTTTTGGGGTGATATCAAACCCCTAGAAAATGGGGTAAATACGCCTAAAAGTTGGGAAAGCCAACCCTGCGTTAGCGCCAATGGTGATCAACTCTATTTTACTTCTAATCGCGAAGGTGGACAAGGTGGTCTTGATCTTTGGGTAATTAATCGTCAGCCAGATGGTTCATGGACAAAACCAGTTAACCTCGGCCCCGCCATAAATACAGCCAAGAATGAAAAATCGCCTTTTATCCATTCAGACAGTCAAACACTCTATTTTGCTTCAGATGGGCATCCTACGCTAGGTGGATATGACATCTACTTTAGTAAAAAAGATGTGGCTACTGATGCATGGTTTGAACCTGTTAATATCGGTTATCCAATCAATACTGATGCAGATGAAATTGGGCTTTTCGTTAGCTTAAATGGTAAAAGAGGATATTTTAATAGCAATAAATTAAAGGGCATTGGTGGTTGGGACCTTTATGAGTTTGAGCTGTATGAGCGCGCAAGGCCAGAAAAAGTAGCACTAATCAAAGGGGTTATACGCGATGAGAATAACGATGTTGTTCAAGATGTGAAAATTGAAGTTAAGAACCTCAAGACAAAAGAGTCAATTCAGGTAGACGTAGATGAACAAACTGGTGAGTTTGCTACCGTGGTACAGCTAAAGCAACAAGAAAATATCATTCTAAAAGTTAATAAACAAGGTACGGCCTTTAATAGCAAATTTGTTGATGCTGCTAGTGAGAACGCTAATGGAGTAGTAGAAGCAGAGCTTGAAGTACGCGAAATAGAGGTGGGAGAAGAATATCGCCTGAATGATATTTATTTTGCCACAGACTCATACACGCTTACGGAGAATGCACGTCAAATTATTGATGAATTTGTACTTTTTCTAGAAGAGAATCCAACCGTTAAAATAGACATTCAAGGCCATACAGATGATATTGGCGATGAAACCAACAACCTTTTGCTAAGTCAAAATAGAGCGCGTGTGGTTTTTGAATATTTGGTTAATCGCGGTATTTCATCCGCCCGAATGACGCATCATGGTTTTGGTGAAACTAAACCAATTGCAAGCAATGCCACAGAGCCTGGCCGTGCAAAAAACAGACGAACAGTGTTTGTTATAACCCAGCGATAGTTAAGAAGAAAATTTGGCAACTACCTTGTTGTAAAAACCAAGCGCGAGTGCTTCTTCGCTAAACTCTTTATTGCGTTTTTTTACTTGTATGCTCCAAACTAAATACTGAACGGAAACCATATACCTCGTTCCATTGATTTGAAATAAATAAACGACTTGAGGACCGTTTTTGTGGTATTTCAAAATTCTAAAGCCACGTGCGTTTTTAGTCATGATTAAGGCATAAAAAAAGCCGCTACAAAGTAGCGGCTCAAGTATTAGCACAATGTAAATTTTACATTCTCTTTTCTTTAATACGTGCACTTTTACCGGTGCGCTCACGCTGGTAGAAGATACGGCCTCTGCGTACTTTACCCTTTTTGTTAATCTCAATCTTTTCGATTGCCGGTACATTTACTGGAAAAATTCTTTCAACGCCTACGTTACCACTCATTTTACGGATGGTAAATGTTTCCGTTGTTCCAGAACCTCTTCTTTGTAAAACGATACCTCTAAAGAACTGGGTACGTGTTTTTTCACCTTCTCTAATTTGGTAATATACCGTAATGGTATCTCCGGCAGCAAAGTCAGGTAAATCTTTGCGCTCAACATACTGGTTTTGTACGTACTTAATTAAATCCATGTTATGCGTACTTATTAGTTAATCCACCGGCCAACATACACAGCTTTTGCCAGAGGTTGACAGATGTTGCTTTAAGCGGGCGCAAAAGTAATTTTATTTTTAATAAGCGCCTACGCCTAAATATTATTATTCAAAGCCTTAAAATCGCTCACGCTGCGAAAAGAAGAAGTTGCCTTCTATTGCAGCATTCTCATCACTGTCTGAACCGTGAATTGCATTTGCAGAAATATCAGTTGCAAATAAAGCGCGGATGGTTCCTGGGTCTGCTTTTTTAGGATCTGTATTGCCAATTAGTGTTCTGAAATCTTCAACAGCATTGTCTTTTTCTAGAATCGCGGCTACAATTGCACCAGATGACATGTAAGTAACCAAATCATTAAAAAATGGGCGTTCTTGGTGTACAGCGTAAAAAGCCTCAGCGTCTCTGCGGCTCAATTGTGTCATTTTCATACTTACAATGCGAAAACCGCCTGCATTGATTTTTTCTAAAATACCGCCAATGTTTCCGTTTTCTACGGCATCGGGCTTAATCATTGTAAAAGTTCTGGTACCAGCCATTTGTATCTATTTTTAATTTTTCTGTTTCGGGCGGCAAAAGTAATGTTTCTAGACCTAAATTTCTTTCACAGCCTTGTCAATTTTACAGATCAAGATTTGTTGCTAATCGGGCATTTATGAGGTAAAACTGCCAATACAAGATAATTTTACTGATTTAAATTTATGGCGTTTGCATAAGATATCGCTCAATATTCAATAATGTTAAAGCCGCTTTTGAGTGGTTAAAAGGCCAATTTTTATTGAACATACGTAGTTTTGGGCATGTGTCAAGTGCGCCAAATGTGTACTTCTACACGGGCAACTCAAAATGGCTTAAGTTGAGCGCATTGTGCGCGATAGATAGTTTATTTCTCAATCGTTAAATTTCTATATTTGCCGCCCGAAATTTTTAACTATTAATTCATTATGAATCAGTACGAAACCGTTTTCATTCTAAATCCCGTCTTGTCTGATGAACAGATAAGGGAAACGGTTGATAAGTTCACTGGCTATCTAGAGAGCCGGGGAGCAAAGATTATCAACAGAGAGAACTGGGGCTTGCGCAAGTTGGCCTATCCCATTCAAAAGAAAAAGAGTGGGTTTTACAATTTTATAGAGTTTACAGTGCCTGGAGAGGTAATTGATCTCTATGAGGTTGAGTTGAAGCGCGATGAGCGCATCATGCGTTTTTTAACCGTAAAAATGGATAAATACGGTGTAGAATATGCAGACAAGAGACGTAAGAAAGTAAAAACTAACGCCTAATCCACCCCAGTAAAATGAGTATAGAAGCAGAAAACAACAAAACGGCGCAAAGCGAAATTCGCTACTTGCAGCCCATACAAATTGAAAGTGGTAACAAGAAGAAATATTGCCGCTTTAAGAAGCTAGGTATCAAATACATTGATTACAAAGACCCTGATTTCTTGTTAAAGTTTGTAAATGAGCAGGGTAAGATTTTACCTCGCAGATTAACAGGTACATCACTAAAGTATCAGCGTAAAGTTTCTCAGGCTATTAAGCGTGCACGCCACATTGCTTTGATGCCTTATGTTGCAGATAATTTGAAATAGGAGGAAGTAAACAATGGAACTAATATTGATAAAAGACGTTGAGAATCTAGGATTCAAAGACGATGTGGTTACAGTAAAACCCGGCTATGGCCGCAACTTCCTAATACCTCAAGGCTTTGCGCGTTTAGCAACTGTTAGTGCTAAAAAAGTATTGGCAGAAAATTTGCGTCAGCGTGCACACAAAGAGGCTAATGAAATTGCTGCTGCAACAAAAATGGCAGAAGCTATTAAAGGTCTTGAAGTTAAGATCTCAGCCAAAATTGGTCAGGGTAACAAATTGTTTGGGTCTGTTAGCAATGCAGATTTGGCGACCTTCTTTAGTGAGAAAGGACATGCTATAGACAAGCGTTATATCCAAATCGTTGGTGGTTTGGTTAAGGCACTCGGTCAGTATACCGCCAAGGTACGTCTTCACCGTGAGGTTAATGTAGATGTTACTTTTGACGTAGTAGCAGATAAGAACTAAGCTTAGTTCAAAAGCTACCCACAATTTTTTTAGCACCCCATGCGGTATCGCGTGGGGTGCTTTTTTACAACCCACTAACCCGCCTTATTCTGTTATCTTCGCAGGCCGATGAAAGAAATCCGATTAGAAGGTTTAACGGAGCTCCTCCAAACCCCCAAGAGCATTGTTGTAACAAGCCACGTTAATCCAGATGGTGATGCCGTTGGTAGTGCGCTCGGCCTTGCAATGGCGCTGAAAAAAATGGCACATACCGTAAAGGTTATTGTGCCCAATGATTATCCATCATTTTTGAAATGGTTGCCGGGCTCAGAAAATCTAATCATCGCAGAACAGAACCCTGAAGATGCGAAAGCCCTAATTAATGCTGCAGAGGTTGTATTTCATTTAGACTATAACGCCATGAATCGTGCCGCGCAGCTAGCACCGCTTTTTGAAGCCAGTGCAGCTGTAAAAGTGCTCATAGATCATCATCGGCAACCCGAATCTTGGCCTAATTATATCTACTCAGACACCGCCATGAGCTCTACCTGCCAAATGGTTTACGAGTGGCTAGACATGAACAATTGGTTACACCTGCTAGATTTAGATATCGCACAGTGTTTATATACAGGTTTGGTAACAGATACGGGCTCTTTTCGCTTCGCCATTACAACCAGTAGAACACTTCAAATAGCATCACACCTGTTACAATTAGGCGTGGCCCCAGATGTAATCTACAACCGAATTTTTGATAGCAACAGTATATCCAGATTACGACTACTAGGTAGTATGCTGGATAATCTAGAATATTTTAAGCACGAAAAGGCGGTACTGCTTCACCTTAAAAAAGAAGAGTTAACCAAAAATCATTACCAAAAAGGCGATAGTGAGGGCTTTGTTAACTACGGATTAAGTATTGGTGGGGTTCAATTTTCTGTTTTTTTGAGGGAGGATGTTGATTCTGTTAAAGTATCTCTGCGCAGCAAAGGCGATTTAGATGTAAATGACATTGCAAGAAAGTTTTTTAATGGTGGCGGGCATGTTAATGCTGCTGGCGGTAGTTTAAATATTTCGCTAGATGAAGCCAAAGAACTTGCACGTAATGTAATCTTGAATCACCTAAAAGGATAGTCACAACATGAAGTACATGATTCTTAAATTATTTGTTTTGTCTGCGTTGCTTCATGTAACGGGTTGTACTGATGCACAAACAAAACCGGCCAATACCACACAACCACCAACGCAAGAAGAGCTTATCCAAATTAACCGTGAGCGTTTAAAGCAAGAACGCGCTGATATTGAGGCATACATCCAGCTAAAAGGCTACAATATGCAGCAATCAGGCAGCGGCATGTACATCATGTACTTAACAGAACCACTAGATACGCATCAAGCCATTCAAGAAGGAGATCGCGTTGAATACGCTTTTAGTATTTCTACGTTACAAGGTGATACCATTGCGCGCTCTGAAGACTTGGGAACAAGGATTTTAAGTGTTGGTAAAGAAAACGCAGAAATCGGTTTGCATGAAGCGCTTCAAGAAGGGTATATCGGCATAAGAATGTTGGTAATTTTACCCAGCCATTTAGCACATGGCATTTCTCAAAATGAGTTTAATGTGCCTCCGCACACCACTTTAGTATATGAATTAAAACCACTTAGAATAATTAATTAAATCTGTATGAGTACACTTAAGCACATGTTTCTTGTAACGTTTTCGTTGGCTTTATTAAGCAGTTGCATGACTAAATCAGTTATGATTAATGGCGAAAAAGTTGAATTAAATGATGGTATTTATGCCAAAATGGTAACGTCTAAAGGCGATATCTTAATCCAATTAGAGGTTGAAAATGCACCAATGACTTCGGCTAACTTCATTGCCTTGTCAGAAGGAAACCATCCTGATGTAAAAGAAGAGTATAAAAACAAGCCCTTTTATGATGGCTTAACCTTTCACCGCGTAATCCCCGGATTTATGATTCAAGGCGGAGATCCGCAAGGAAATGGTTCTGGTGAACCTGGATACCGTTTTCCAAATGAGATTTCAGACTCTTTAACTCACCTAAGAGGCGTTATTAGTATGGCTAACAGTGGCCCAAATACCAATGGCTGCCAATTTTTTATCACTGTGAAAGAAACACCGTTTCTTGATGGTGGCTACAACGTTTTTGGCAAAGTGTTAGAAGGTCAGAATGTAGCTGATACCATTTCTTTGGTACCACGCAATGATCGTGATAAGCCTAATACAGATGTAACCATTAACACTGTAGAGATTATTAGAGTGGGTTCTATGTATAAGGATTGGGATGCACCAGCAGCCTTCGCAAAAGGCAAGACAGACTTTGAAGAAAAAGAAAGAAAATTCAAAGAAGAAGCTGCCGCACGCGCACAAGCGCAAATGGATGCTATTAAAGCTAAATTTCCTGGAGCCGAAACGTCTTCTACTGGTTTAATGTACTACATAGAGGATGTTGGTAGTGGTGTAAAACCTGCTGATGGCGATATGGTTAATATTAACTACACAGGTTATTTGCCAGATGGTACCATGTTTGACAGCAGCATCGAGGAACGTGCGCAAGAAGGGGGTGTTTATAATCCACAGCGCCCCTATGAACCAATGCCGATGGAATATGGCATGCAGGCACAGGTTATCCCAGGGTTTAAGGAAGGTGTTAGCATGCTTAATGTTGGTGGCAAAGCAACGCTAATTATCCCCCCATATTTAGGTTATGGAGATCGTGGTGCAGGTAATGTTATTCCACCAGATAGCTGGTTGATTTTTGAAGTTGAAATAGTAAGTAAGCAGTAAATATGAAGGATGGATTATATGCCCGGTTTCATACAAATCGGGGAGAGATTTTAGTTGATTTGGCCTATCAAAAAGCCCCCATGACAGTGGGCAACTTTGTAGGCCTGGCTAAAGGTGAATTTCAAAATACAGCAACAGATGCTGGTATCCCTTATTATGATGGGTTATCTTTTCACCGTGTGATAGAAAACTTTATGATTCAGGGCGGTTGCCCAGAAGGTACGGGGCGCGGTGGTCCCGGTTATCAATTTGCGGATGAGTTTGATCCTACTCTACGCCATAGCGGCCCTGGTATTCTAAGCATGGCTAATGCGGGCCCTGGTACCAATGGTAGCCAGTTTTTTATCACGCACGTAGAAACACCTTGGCTAGATGATAAGCATACCGTTTTTGGTCATGTGGTAGAAGGTCAAGAGGTGGTAGATGCCATTAAACAAGGAGACACCCTTGAGAAGTTAGAAATTGTAGCAGTAGGCGCAGAGGCCGAAGCTTTTAATGCGCGCGAGGCTTTTGATCGTGGAGATGAGATGAGAAAAAAGAAAGAAGAAGCCGCCCAAAAGGCCGTTGAAGAGCAATTAAAAGCGATTCTTGCAGATGCTACAAAAACAGATTCAGGTTTGTATTATAGCATTGTAGAGGCAGGAAAAGGCGCTAAGCCTACCAAAGGCCAAACGGTTAGCGTGCACTATGCGGGCTACCTTTTAAATGGGCAAAAATTTGATAGCAGCTATGACCGCAGGCAGCCTATCCAAATACCAATAGGTGTGGGTCAGGTAATTGCTGGCTGGGATGAGGGCATTATGTTGCTTAATGAAGGCACAAAGGCCACATTGATTATTCCGCCACATTTAGGCTATGGTAGTCAAGGGGCCGGTGGCGTAATACCGCCAAATGCAACCCTAAAGTTTGAAGTTGAATTGGTTAAAGTTCACGCATAATAAAAGAGACCCGGAAACGGGTCTTTTTTTTTCTATAGGCCTTTGGCAATAGCTTTTTTTTAAAATTAAGAAAGAAGATTTTCCTCAGTTAACAGGAGCAAAAACTCACCACAACAACGCGCTCGCCCATCAATTTTTTAATGAGCAAGCCAAGTGTTTCATCAATGGTTTCTTCCATCGCGTTCATTTCGTTTTCTGCATTGGTTTTCGCTTCACTTTCACCTTGAGCATTCAGCATATTTAAAGTTTGCTCCAAGTTGCGTATCACTTCCTCATGCTTTTGTAACTCAGCCAAAATGCCATCTACACGGGTAGACGCCTCGTGCACATAAATATTCCAAGAACAAAAATAACCGCTAAAGTTGGCTGCTTTTACGGGTTTGGTATAGGCCCATAAGGTATCTGCTGTGCTGTTAATATTTGAAACGCTGGTGAGGTAAGAGTAATGAAACCATGATTGAATTTTTACATCTGTGAGCGTTGAAAGCTTTACGCGCTGGGTATCAATCAGGGTATAAACTGTATTCGGCTCATTAGATTCTGGATAGTAAAAGTGATATGCTATAAGATTTAGGCCATATACCAAATAATCATCTTCTTGGTCATCCAAAAGGTCTAAAGCCTTTATTAAGTCTGTTTTGTTATTTAGAAGATCATCGCTAATAAAATGACTGGGCGCACTTACGTAGCCTTTAACCAAGTCATTTTCTCCGTTAACAGCCGTAAAGGTGATGTACAGATTTTGATACTCTGCACGCAAACTACTTCCACCAAAAAGAACTAGAAAAAATATGGTACTAAGCCTTAAGGTGCTAAATAGTCTAGATTTTTCCATAAATGAAATTCATTGGTAATAAACACATAGGTGTGCCAAATATCTATAAATCACAGAACACCTATTTCATCGACTTAAAAGAAAAAATAAAGCGCCACCTATTCTTTTCAAAAACAGAATAAATGGCGCTTTAATACCGCATTGCGGTAGATTTTAAAACTCAAAAATCAAACCGATGCTTGGTAAAACGGTTCCTGTGCTGTTTGGTAGGGTAGTGGTGAGATATGCATCTGGATTGTTTGGATCTACAATAGGAGC
Source organism: uncultured Cryomorphaceae bacterium (assembly GCA_964416385.1). Lineage (GTDB taxonomy): Bacteria > Bacteroidota > Bacteroidia > Flavobacteriales > Schleiferiaceae > JAUHWL01. The sequence continues at coordinate 78,711 of CAYQDW010000001.1, forward strand.
ACCTTGATCATCTCGTGCAACATCTATAAAGGGTTGCCCTTCTACCGCTTGTCCTAGCGCATTTTGAATATCAAAATAGATATCTAGGTTAAAGCGATCAAAAAACCATTTTTTGTCAATACGCATATTTAATCGGTTAAAACCTCCTACGCGCTGGCTATTTAGTTGATTGTAATCTGGAAGTCCTCTACCAATAACATCCCAATTAATTCTGCGTGCGGTAGCCTCAAGATCAAACGGTGTAAAAGGTGTGCCGCCTAAATATTGGTATTGTGCGCCAACTTCCCAGTTTTTACCAAATTTCTTTCCAAATGTAAAGGTGGCCACAATGCGGTTATCCCAGCTGCTGGCCACATAATTGTTGTTTTTATCTTGAAATTCACTGCGCACTAGGGTAACTGCAGCAATGCCGAAAAACCCTTTGTAGAGCTTTTGCTCATAGGTGAGTTCTAAACCGTAGGCACGCCCTTTGTTAACGGGTATCGCTTCACGGTTGCCAATAACGCCAAAATCTCCCCCTAAATTGGCGAGTGAAATACTATCTGGCAATAATAGCGGGTAGTTGTCATATTGTTTGTAGAAGCCTTCAATGCTGGCGCGACCATTAAAAGTGAAGAGATAATCAAAGCCGGCAACATAGTGTGTGCTTTGGATGTATTTCATAGATGTGTTGACCAAATCGCCTGTAAAATTTCTGAAGCCTAGCGTAGTGTAAGGTGGCAACTGGTAGTAGATGCCCCAGTTGGCATTTAGGCTAAATGCATCTGTAATGTGGTATGAAAAGGCCACGCGGGGTGAAAGTTGATTGAGCAAATTGCTCATGTGGCTATTAAAATTGATGGCATCTGCACGTAAACCAAGACTAACGTCTAACCGGTTTGTAAAAAAGGTCTTTGCAACATTGCCGAATACACCCCATTTTAACAAGCGCAAATCGCTGCTATAATCTAACTCACCACCTCCGGGAATTCTACGATCTAGCGTGCTGGTGTTATATTTTACCTCCTCGAAATTTAAACCTGCGGTGTAGTTTAGATTGTTCGTTTTAAAGACATTTTCAATACGCAGTTTATTTTCAATTTCTTGACTTTGGTAATTCAGTAGTTGGGTATTGGTTTCGTCATTATTTACAAACTTACTGGCCGTGTTGTTAAGCATAAATCGGCTTAAAATCACATTGGTATAGCTGCGTTCGCGGAAGTTGGTGTACTTGGCACCGATGCTATAATTCCATTGTTCATTTACAGGTAAGTAGTTTAAAATATACTGTTGCTCTGGCGTTTCGTTGGCCTCCAGATTTAGTCTAAACTGGTCTATGGCGCCTAAACCAAGTACTGTTATTTGGTTTTTTCTGTTGATGGTATGCTTCACTTTAAACTGAAAGTCGTTGTACGTTGGCAAAAATGGAAGCTCCAAAACAGAGAACAAAAACTGCAAATAACTCCTGCGTGCAGAAGCTAAAAAGGTGGTGTTTTTTCCCAATGGTCCTTCTAAGGTAAGGCCGATATCACTAGCGCCAACCTGAAAAATCCCGCCCAATCTATCGGTTCTACCGTCTTTCAGATTAATCTCCATCAAGCTGCTTAAAGTGTTACCCCTATTTGCCGGAAAAGCGCCCGTAAAGAAGTCTACATCTCTAATAAAATTCACATTAATCATCCCCACAGGGCCACCACTACTACCTTGCGTAGCAAAGTGGTTAATCGCAGGAATTTCAATGCCATCTAAATAAAAGCGATTTTCATTGGGTCCACCACCACGGATGATTAAGTCGTTACGAAAAGAAACGGTAGAAGCCACGCCAGGCAAACTTTGGATAACACGAGAGATATCCTGGTTGCCTCCCGGATTGCGTTGAATTTCATTGATGCCAAGCTTTTTAACAGAAACGGGGCTTTCTGCTGCTTTTTCAAATTTGTTTTGAACGGTTACCACCACCTCTTCAAGTTGCTGGCTTTCTTCTTCCATTGCAAAATCAACAACAACAGGTTTTACGTTGGTTACCTGTACTTCAAAAATCACTTTGGTTTTAAAACCCAAAAACTGCGCTTCTAAATTGTAAAGGCCAGGCTGTAAATTTTCAAAGCTGTAATTACCGTCTAAGTCTGTAGAAACGCCTTGATTGGTGCCTTGTATAAGCACAGCGGCAAAGGGCAGAGGCTCGTTATTTATGGTGTTGTAAACGCGGCCTTGAATCACACCTTTTTGCGAAAATGCCGTTATAGATAGCAATACAAAGCTTGCTAAAGAGATAATTCTTATCATGGGTTTAGGAATTTTTTACCTCTCTAAAAACATTGTTTACGCATTCTGGTTCATAATTTCTTAGAAATGTTTAATGGTATACAAGCAGATAAAAAGATAACGAATGCCTGTTATTTAGAAACTTCTAAAGTTGTGAATCGATTATTTTTGCAGCGCAATGAAAGGAATCATCTTCACCAATTTTCTGACTTTTGTTGAAACCACACATGGTACGGCCATACTACAGCGTACCATGAAAAAGGCAGGTGGTATTGATAAGGGCGGTGTTTATATTGCCACGCAGACTTACCCTTACGAAGAACTTTTTCAGCTGGCAGGTAATTTATCGGCACAAACAGGTGTAACATTAGCACAAACATTTGAAGATTTTGGTGAGTATCTATTTAGTAACCTCGCCCGTATGTTTAGCAGTTTTTTTGCGCCTGATGAAACACTGTTCAGCTTCTTACAAAAACTAGAAGACCACATACATGTGGAGGTAAGAAAAAGATACCCAGATGCCAATTTGCCCAGCTTTACTTTTGAGCCCATAGATGCACAAAACTTACGAATGATTTATAATTCTGAGCGCGCCATGAGCGATTTTGGCATAGGCTTAATTAAAGGTGCTGCCGCTTGGTTTAACCGCGAAGTTTTTGTGGGCAAAAAAGATTTAACACCTGATCATTCTGGTACACGTGTAGAATTATTGGTACGCATTTTAGATGGCAAATAACCAAGTTCTTAAAGCTTGGGTGTCTGCCGCAAGATTACGCACCCTACCATTAGCACTTGCCTCAATTTTGTTGGGTTCTTTATTGGCTGCCTCCGCAGACGATTTTAATGTGCTAGTATTTCTATTTAGCATACTCACAGCCACAATTTATCAAGTGCTTAGCAATTACGCCAATGATTTAGGGGATGGATTAAAAGGCACAGACGCAAATCGCGTGGGCGAAAAACGTGCAGTTGCCAGTGGTACCATAACCATTGAGGCCATGAAAAAGGCGGTATTTATATTTACCGTGTTAGCCCTTTTGAGTGGTACAGGGTTAAGTTGGTTGGCAATGTCTAATCTTTCGGTTCAACACTTTTTATTTTTTACAGCATTGGGCATTTTTGCCACTTGGGCAGCACGCTCTTATACAATGGGTAAGCACGCCTATGGTTATGCGGGGCTGGGAGATGTTTTTGTATTCCTGTTTTTTGGATGCGTTGGGGTATTAGGCGCTTTTTATCTACACACAAACACCTTTGATTGGGTTTACTTGTTGCCAGCAAGTGCCGTTGGATTTTTAGCTACAGGTGTTTTAAACCTAAACAACCTGCGCGATTTGGAAACCGATAAAGAAGCTGGAAAAATAACACTCGTGGTACGCATGGGCAGGCAAGGCGCTAAGGTTTATCAGGCGATACTGCTACTTGGTGCCCTATTTATGCAGGTATTATTTGTTTACACAATGCATCTGTCTACTTGGGGCTATTTGTTTCTGATTGTGGCACCGCTAATCCTTCATAATTTGATTAATACGTTTAAGGCCAAAAGCGCCAAAGATTATGATCCGCTGCTAAAACCCCTAGCCATTAGCACACTATTATTTTGTTTAATATCAGGTGTTGGGGCGAATTTGTGAATATTCACCTCTATATAATCCTGGCAATTCATTATCCTTCGCCAAAATTTTTATTTCTTACACGCACAAGGCAACATTAAATCTACACAATGAAAGCATTTTGGAAGAAAAACGTTTTGAAATTCAAAACGCCAGGTGGTACCTCAAGAGGTATCCTACATGAAAAAGAAACGTATTATATCATCATAGAAGCGGCAGGGGTTAAAGGCATTGGCGAGTGTGGCCTACTGCGCGGTTTAAGTGCAGATGATCATCCAGACTATGAAAAAAAATTAGACTGGGTATGTGCCCATATAGATCAAGGTTTAGATGCGCTATATCCTGCATTAAAAGAATGGCCAAGCATTCAATTTGGCATAGAACAAGCTTTTAAAATGCTTGAAGTGCAAGGTAGTTTTACGCTATTTGATTCTCCTTTTGCACGTGGTGAGAGGCCTATACCCATCAATGGACTCATCTGGATGGGCGACATACCAAGCATGCAACAACAAATTGAGCAGAAGTTAGATGAAGGCTTTACCTGCTTGAAATTAAAAATTGGTGCCTTAAATTGGAATGATGAGTTTGCCCTCCTCAAGCACTTGCGCGGGCGTTTTGATGCCTTAGATTTAGAAATTCGTGTAGATGCCAATGGCGCATTTGACTTTTACACCGCAGAAAAGGTTTTAGATCAGTTAGCAGAACTTGAAATTCATTCTATTGAGCAGCCTATAAAAGCAGGGCAATGGGATGAAATGGCAGCCTTGGTAGAAGACTCTATTGTGCCCATAGCGCTAGATGAAGAACTTATTGGCATACATGATGCGGCTACCCGTAAAAAAATGATTTCTACCATTGCACCAGACTATATCATCTTAAAACCGAGTTTTATTGGAGGCTGGCGTGGCGCTGATGAGTGGATTAATCTGGCCGTTGATTTTGGCATTGATTGGTGGGCTACTTCTGCATTAGAAAGTACCATTGGCCTTAACGCCATTGCCCAATGGGTGGCCAGTAAACGCTTTAGGCTGCCACAAGGATTGGGCACGGGTAATTTGTATACCAACAACATTACATCGCCCTTAAGTATCAAAGATGCCGCTTTGTGGGTAGACCCAAAGGCAAAATGGCAATTGCCTGATTTTAGTTAAAACACCGCATTGATATCGGCAAAATCAACTTATTAATGGGTTTTAGCTAAATGAATTGTGAAGTTTAAATTACATGGCGATTTAAGCGTGCTAGCACATGAAAAAACTTCATCAAAGCTTGTGCAGTTATTTGGCCAAAGCAACGGCAAAAAGTTATCTTGGCCAACTTAAGCAGGTGACACGCTTATGATTAAACCCATCCAGGTATTGCTAACCTTGCTGGCCATTGGTTTGCTGTGCATCCTTACCATGCTCGTTTTTCCGGAACGTGGTATAGCACTATCTAATGACCTTGTTTTACATTTTCCAAAAGTTGAAAGCTTATTTGAGGAGGACTCTGCGGGTACCGTTTTTAATGTAGACTCGCTCTTAAATAGTTATGCCCAACAGGCAGATTCGGCCGCTATTAATGATAGCATTGTAGCCTATAAAACCAAAGAGCGACAGAAAGTATTGCGTTTGCAATACGCAAAACCTAAGGCCTACTTACCGCATTTTTTTCAAAGTTTAGCAGATCTTAAGTCTGGCAAAAGACGTAAAGTGCGCATTTTACATTACGGTGATAGTCAAATAGAAGGCGACCGTATTACGAGTTTTATTCGCGAAAAGCTACAGGCAGAATTTGGTGGTTCTGGGCCCGGCATGTTGCCAGCCAAAGAGTTTATCCCCAATATGAGTATTACACAAACGCAGAGCGACAACTGGATTAGGTACACTGTGTTTGGCAAACGTGATACCACAGTACGGCACAATCGCTTTGGCTTGCGGGGCATTTATTCGCGGTTTACACCCAATCGCACAGATACAAATCTTGCCAATTACCCGGTTACAACGGCCTGGGTAGAGTTAAAGCCCTCGCGTGTTGGTTATAGCCATGTAAAGCAGTTTCGCGTTTTACGCATGCATTACGGGCACAATAAAACACCTGTTTTTCTTAAGGTCATAGTAGATGGTATTGCTGTGGCAACCGATACGCTCGCTGCAAACAATCGCTCCGCAATTTTAGAATGGGTGGTTAATGCAACCCCAAAATCAATACGCTTAGAGTTTATAGGGCGCGATAGCCCAGATATTTATGCGTTGAGCCTAGAAGATACCAGGGGAATTGTGATGGATAACATCGCCATGCGCGGTAGTTCAGGCACTATTTTTTCAAAAATTGACAGGCAGCAATTGGCCTTTCAGTATGATTCAGAACCGATTACCCTAGTGCTTTTACAGTTTGGCGGCAACACAGTACCATATATCAAAGATGAAAATGCCGCTGAGAAATACGGCAAGTGGTTTGCCGGACATATTGCATATTTAAAGCGCTTACTGCCCAATGCAGATTTTGTTCTATTGGGGCCAAGCGATATGAGCATAAAAGAACAAACAGATTTTGTTACCTATCCTTTTTTACCCGAAGTGCGCGATGCGTTAAAAAAGGCAGCTTTTGATGAAGGTGTGGCATTTTGGGATATTTATGAAGTTATGGGTGGACGCAATAGCATGCCGAGTTGGGTAGCAGCAGATCCGCCTTTGGCTGGCCCTGATTATATACATTTTACACCGCGTGGTGCACGCAAGGTTGCCGAGCTTTTCTACAAAAGCTTGAGCGAAGATTATAAAGCCTATATAACAAAGGTGAAGAGCCAAAAGCAGACCGAAGACGCTGTACAAACATCAAACACAAATCTGCCTAATGATACGATTTAGTGTTTTAATATGTTGGTTTTGCTTGAGTGTACCTGCGGCCGGGCAATGGATAGATTTAGCATTACAGCGTGAATATCCATTTCTAAATCAAGAGGTTAATAAGCTTCAATTTAAAGGTGATAGCGATGCTTTTATGGCATTCTATCAAAAATTAGATACCCTTATTTTTAAAGGAAAAGGTCAAATTAATATCGTTCATTTTGGTGGCAGCCATGTACAAGCTGGTACACTAAGTGAACGTATGCGGCAAAATTGGCTGCACCTATCACCAGATTTAAAACATAGTCGAGGCTTTTTCTTTCCATATAAATTAGCGCAAACCAACAACCCGGTAGATTATCTCGTGCAATATGATGGGTACTGGGAAGGTTGCAGATGTGCCCTGCCAGCGGCCAATTGCTCTTGGGGCGTTTCTGGTATTAACGCCTCTACAGTAGATACCAATGCCGCCTTTACAATAACCGCATTAGACAATGATACGGGCGTTTATCCCTTTAGTGCTGTGCGTATATTTTATCTTTTAGATGATACAAGCTTTACTTTAAAACCTGTTTGTGATGTACCCATAAAGCACACGCGCTACGACAGTGTTGCCAATTTTGTAGAATTTCAATTTGCAGCGCCATGCACCACCTTAACGTGTACCTTGGTGGCAGATAGCACCAAAACAGGCTTTACGTTACAGGGTATACAATACATTAGTGACAAACCCGGCTTAACCTACCATGCCATAGGTGTAAATGGTGCAGCTACATATTCTTTTTTAAGGTGCTCACATTTTGCGCAACAGTTACAATCCTTAAAACCAGATTTGGTCATTTTTGGGTTGGGGATTAATGATGCACATCGGCCCGAAAATGAGTTTAAAAAGGAAACTTATGAAGCCAATTATGACAGCCTTGTTCAGCTGATTCAAGGTGTAAATCCGAATGCCGTTTTCATCTTCATGACCAATAATGATAGCTATTACAAGCGCAGGTATAGCAATCCGAATATTGTGAAAGTACAGGCTGCAATGGCTAGTCTTAGCGCCAAGTATGAAAGTGCCTATTGGGATCTTTTTGACGTTATGGGTGGTTTTAATAGCATACGTATTTGGGAGGAATACGGCTTGGCCAAAAAAGATAAAATCCATTTTACCCCTGAGGGTTATCGCCTGCAGGCCGATTTACTTTTTGATGCTATCAAACGAAGCTATGGGGCGTATTTACAACATCAAAATAAAAAACAGCATTGATGGAGCAGTGGCTTCAAGATATCATTAACTATCACGAAGACAAGCCTTTGCTCTTTACGCAGCTCTATTTTTGGGGCTTTTTTGCGCTTGTTTTAAGCGTTTACTCTTTCATCTACAAGCACAAAGCTTGGCGCAATGCTTTTCTGTTTTTCGCCAGCTTGTTCTTTTATTACAAAACAAGTGGGTTCTTCTTTTTCATCTTGTTGCTATCAACCCTCATAGACTTTGGTATCGGTCATGCCATTTATGCCAGCAAGGTAAAACTCCACAAAAAGTTATGGGTTGGCGCCAGTGTTATTGTAAATCTCTTTCTGTTAGGCTATTTTAAGTACGCCTACTTTTTTGCAGATTTCATGAACGATGTTTTTGGGGTAGAAGTCGCGGTAGTAAACCAATTTGCATACGTTACAAACCAGGTTTTGGGCACTGATTTTGTCTGGAACAGAATTCTATTACCAGTTGGTATTTCGTTCTTCACTTTTCAAACCATTAGTTATTCTGTAGATATCTATCGCGGGTTGATTAAGCCCGTTCGCAGCATCCTTGATTTTGGTTTCTACGTGAGTTTCTTCCCCCAGTTGGTAGCCGGCCCAATTGTTCGTGCTGCAGATTTCATCCCGCAGCTCTATCAAAAATACGCGCTTACAAAACAGCAATTTGGCCTTGCCATGTTTTGGATTTTGAATGGCCTGCTAAAAAAGATGTTTTTGGCAGATTATATCGCCATCAACTTTATTGACCGCGTTTTTGAAAACCCCACCATGTATTCTGGATTTGAAAACATGATGGCACTATTTGGTTACAGTTTACAGGTTTATGCAGACTTTAGCGGTTACACGGATATTGCCATTGGCGTGGCACTTTTGCTCGGCTTTACCTTACCAACAAACTTTAACTCGCCATACAAGGCCACTAGCGTGAGTGATTTTTGGCGTAGATGGCATATCTCGCTATCTACATGGCTACGCGATTATCTGTACATCCCAATGGGTGGAAATCGTAGCGGTAGCTTTTTTAGCTATTTCATGATGTTCGTGGTGATTTTCTTTGTCAGTTTACTGGCGCAGAGTTGGTATGTGCCTGTAGCTTTTGCTGCACTTGTTTTGGTTGTGTTTTTAACAGCACGAATTTCACAAGCCTTTAAGCGTTGGGTTGATACCAACATTAACTTAATGCTTACCATGCTGTTGGGTGGTTTATGGCACGGCAGTAGTTGGAACTTTGTGGTTTGGGGCGGCTTAAATGGCTTGGGATTGATGGTGTACAAGGGCTGGAAGAAAATCAGTCCGTGGGCAGACCGCAGCAAGTGGTACAACCGCACCATAGGCATAGCCATTACACTCATATTTATCACGTTTACGAGAACATGGTTTAGAAGCCCAACTTGGGAAAGTGCCAACCAGATGCTCACACAAATAGGCGCTCACTTTCAGCCAGAGCTCATTCCTGAAGTTATTTGGGGATTTAGATATCCTTTTTTGGTAATGCTTATCGGCTACATCATTCACTGGATTCCTGAAACGGGAAAGTCTTGGTATCGCAATACATTTATTGAGTCACCATTAGCCCTTAAAATTATTGCAGGCTTTTTAACGGTGTTCATCATCTATCAAATATTGAGTGCAGATTTGCAGCCTTTCATCTACTTTGCTTTTTAAAAGATTGCCCCTTAATTAATTTTATCTAGGCAAGCTTCGCGTTCATATAAAGTAAACGAGTGGTAACGTTTGGTTGATTATGTTTGAGCCGTTTTTTGTAACAATGAGCAAAAACAATGGGCCGAGGTGCATTTTGAATCGTCTTATCCAAATAATAAATGTTGAAACCAATTTATATTTTATTACTGCTTTTGGGTTTGAGCTTTATTTATATGGCATTTTTTGAAATGCCCAATGCAAGTTTCGCACTAGCCAACGCAAGTACACAGCCAAGCTGTGCCCAGCCTTTTGATTTGTTTTTTGGTGGAATTACCAAACCAATTATTGAAGCAAGTTTTTCCTGTATGGGCAATCCGGGGATGAAGATTTATCGCGGTATAGAGAGTACCCAAGATGTTATTTATCCAATTGTTTATGCCAGTTTTTTATGTCTTGCCCTTTATGTCTTGGCAGGGCAGGTTTTTAGTAATGCAACCAAACTTAATAAGTCAAGAGCCGTTTTCCTCGCCATCGTCCCCATGATAGCCATGTTGGTAGATTTTGGGGAGAATTATATGATTGTTTATTTGATTGATCATTATCAGCACATCAGCCCTCAAGCCGTACTCCTACTAAATGTGTTTAATATAACCAAGTGGCTACTCGTAGTGGCATCTGTTGGGCTCTGCATTGTATTTGCGGGTATTGCAGGGTATAAAAACTTTCGCGTTAGTGCATGAGTATTATGCCATATTGGGTTTGGTTCCTGGGGCAACGCCCGATGAAATTAAGCGCGCTTATCGCAAGTTAGCATTAACCTATCACCCTGATGTAAACAAAGAGCCTGGCGCCAAAGAGCGCTTTTTACGAATTACAGAAGCCTATAATTACCTCAGTAATCCTCCCAAACGAAGTGCGCCTAACATTGCCTCGCAACGCAAGGCAGAAGAAGAACGCATAAAACGGGCAAAAGCTGCAGCCACCCAAGCCGCGAGGTTGCGTTATGAAGCCTTTAAGCGCCGGCAAGAACGGGCACAGGGTAGGGCATACAGCAATGCGATACGCGTGCTTTTGGGCATTGTTTTTCTATCTGGCGGCATCTACTTTGCCAACAAGTATTTTAATACCTGGTATGTTAATCAAGATTATATAGAGGTAGAAGCCTTTGTGATGAAGGTTGGCGTACGTCACTTTTGGTTGCAGTACGAGGTAGATGGTGTCGCTTACGTAAAAAAGTTCTCAGGCTTGCGCAGCAAGCGTTTTCTGGTTGCCGATAATGGCATGCCCGTGATGAAATATGAAATGTTTATGCTGCGGTACAGAAGGGGAAATCCGCTGCGAGCGTACATAGATTTTAGCCGTGTACTACCGCGTACTTTTACCATTTATCAGCAGATATTAAGTACCGAAATGGCCCGCAAGTATGAAATTAGTAGTGGCGACCCTCGTTTGGAGTGTTTGATGTTATTGGTTTATGAGCAATATGGCTTACCTGGTTTAGCTGATTTGTTTTTTTGGCAAGAATCACCCCTTGAAAATTTTAATCATAACAGCTGGAGCTACGCCCGTATGGCCAAAGAACCTGCTTTTCAGAAGATTGAATCAAATTGCTTGTTGATGGATTAGCGCCGGTTGCAAAGGCCTGTATTCAATTTGGGGTTGGCGTGCGCTATTGGTGCGTTGTATGGTAAACTACCGCAAATAGTATCTACACCACAAAACTTAGAAAGGTTCACGCTGTTAGTCCACCAGAACCCACGCACACTTCCGTATTTTTACGGCCTATGCAGGCAACACGAATTCCATACGCGCAAACAAAGCGCTTTACCAATTTGGTAACCGATTATATCGCAGGTGATGCAGAGCTTTTGCCTTTTTTTGGTGAACGGCCAACATTAGATGGTTTTCGCAAACAAATTGCGAAACGACATGCTTTTTCCCCGGCCATGCGTCAAATATTGGTATCGCGTATAAGCGCACAATATCAATCTATAAAGTGCGATGCAGAAGCTGCTGCTGCCTTACAAAAGCGTATTCAACAACTCAATAATCCTAAAACATTTACGGTAACTACGGGGCATCAACTCTGTTTATTTACTGGGCCGCTCTATACGGTTTATAAGATTCTACATGTCATCCGCTTGGCAGAAGAGCTCTCTAAAGGTATTGATGGCATAACGGTACTGCCCATCTTTTGGATGGCAACAGAAGATCACGACTTTGAAGAGGTTAATCATGTGCGGTATCATGGGCATAAGTTGGTGTGGCATGAAAGTATTGGTAATGCCGTTGGCCGGATGCCAACGCATGCAATTAAACCTGTTCTTGACGATTTGCAAAATCGCTTGCCGCAGGGGATGCATGCAGATGCTTTGCTAGCCGATTTACAAGAGGCCTACCTCAATCAAGATAATTTGGCCAATGCAACGCGGGCTTTGGTACATAAGTGGTTTGGTGCCTATGGTATCATTTGCATTGATGGCGATGATCCAGCGCTTAAGCGGTGTATGATTCCCGCATTTTCAAAAGAGCTACATGAGCAATGCTCGTTTTCTGCCGTTAGCGCAACCAATAAAGCGTTGGCCCAGCGATACCCAGTGCAGGTATCGCCGCGCGAAATCAATTTGTTTTATCTGCATGAAGGCATGCGTAGCAGAATTGTACAAACGGGAGAGCGTTATGAAGCCTTGAACGGACAAGCATCTTGGGTGGCAGATGAGCTTATGACCGAATTAAACAATCATCCGGAGCGTTTTAGCCCAAATGTTTTACTGCGCCCATTGTATCAAGAAACCATCTTGCCCAATCTTGGGTATATTGGTGGTGGGGGGGAGGTAGCCTATTGGGCACAACTCAAAAAAATGTTTGAAACCTTTGAAGTGCCATTTCCCATTGTGATGTTGCGCCAAAGTGTGCAATTAATTCCCAATCGTATTACGCGCAAACTTCAAAAACTAGCCTTAGAGCCAGAAGCTTTATTTGAGAACTATCACACCTTAGCAAAGCAACTGGTACAAACCAAAACAGGGTTACACCTTAATTTAGACGCCACGCGTACAGGTATTGAAGACCTTTACGCTGCCTTACAAGAATTGGCCAAGCAAGTAGACCCAACGTTGCAACGTCATGTAGACGCGCAAAAAACCCGTACCCTGAACGGTATTGACATTACAGAGAAAAAACTATTTCGCGCAGCTAAAAAAAGCGAAGCCGATATTTTGCGGATGCTACAAGAATGTATGGATGTGGTGTTGCCCGGAGGCGCATTGCAAGAGCGCCATGACAATATCATTCCCCATTTATTGGACTTTGGCCCCAATTTGTTTGATGAAATTTTAAAAGCCATAGACCCGCTTCACGAAGCGTTTATTTCTTTATCTGAGGCATGATTAACGAGATCATTATTGTTTTAACCGCTCTGCTCGCCTCAGGCTTAACATTTATTTCGGGCTTTGGGCTGGGCACTTTGTTATTACCTGCATTTGCGTTGTTCTTTCCGGTAGAGATTGCAGTGGGTATGACCGCAGTGGTACACAGTCTAAATTCAATGTTCAAATTCGGATTAGTCTACAAACACATTAATCGTGCAGTGTTAATTCGTTTTGGGTTGCCAGGTATTCTTGGCGCTTTTATAGGTGCGCGCTTTCTCATTTTTATTGGGCAGTTAGCACCCTTTTCAATTTGGGGTTTAGAGCTACAGCCTGTAAAATCTGCCATCGGCTTGTTAATGTTGTTTTTTGCACTTACCGAGTTGTTTCCAAAGCTTTTAACCTTAAAATTTTCACATAAGGCGCTTTTTGCGGGCGGATTGATCAGCGGTTTTTTTGGTGGATTTAGCGGACATCAAGGCGCACTACGCAGTATGTTTTTACTCAAGCTAGGGATGTCTAAAGAGGTTTATGTAGCTACAGGCGTGGCCATTGCCCTTTTGGTAGACCTAACCCGAATACCCATTTATCTTGATAACTACTTCAACGAGAAAATAGCAGCAGAATGGCCAATCATAGTTGCAGCAACTACCGCAGCATTTGTTGGCGCATTAGCTGGTAAGCGATTGTTACCTAAAATAACCCAACGATCTGTGCATATACTCGTAGCATTTTTTATGATTGGTTTAGGGCTTGCGTTATTCTTTAATTGGCTGTAATATTACCCAAACCCGAAAAAGAGCAAGGTGAAGACCATCAGAATTGTAACACCTCAAAATGTTTTAATAGAACATGAATTGGGCACTGCCCCATTGCGCATTGTTGCATTTGTGATAGATCAAATAGTGTTGATCATCTTTTTATTGTTCTTTTATCTTGTGCTAGCTGGTTTTGGCGCTAATACCCTGCTCGGCTTATTTTCAACCTATCTGATTTTTGTGCCAGTTTATTTGGGCTACACCTTATTTTTTGAGTGGCTAAATCATGGGCAAACATTGGGTAAGATGCTCACCGGCTTGCGTGTTAGAAAACTAGATGGCAGTGAAATCGGGTTTACAGAAGCCGCAACCCGCTGGCTATTGCGTATTATAGATGTTTACGCCACTGTTGGTTCGCTGGCCGCATTATTAATCAGCTCAACAGAGCGTGCCCAGCGCTTGGGTGATGTTTTGGCCGGCACAATGGTTATCAAACAAGTTACTGGTAAAGGACTTGCGGTTCAAAATCTGCTAAAAATTACAAGTACAGAAACCTATCAACCAAAATATCCGGAAGCTGTAAAACTACGCGAAGAGGATGTTGTACTCATAAAGCAAACCTTGTTACGAGCCAAGAAGTATAACAATGGCGCGCACAGAGAAGCCATACTTCTTTTAAGGCAAAAGATTGCAACCCTACTTCAAATAACCCCAAAAGAACCTTCAGCAGAGCTATTTCTTAGAACGGTGCTCAAAGACTATATCGTATTAACGCGGTAGCTGAAATCCACCTTTCT
>CAYQDW010000002.1:0-39534 GCA_964416385.1 uncultured Cryomorphaceae bacterium
ACGGGAAAAACCGAGTTTGAAATCGATTCTTCCCGTTTGGTGGAGCTGCGGGGAGTCGAACCCCGGTCCAAACAAGGAAACCCAATGCCTTCTACATGCTTATTTTGTTATTGATTGTCGGCCAGTAGCCGGGAACAAACACCCCACTATTAGCTTAGTTGCTTTATCTTAACAAGTAACCACAACCTTTACCTGTCCAGTCCGGTTTTACTGCACCCCTGTATCAATCGCCACCTGACTTAGGCTATTGAGGGATGTCCCGCTCACGCACCTGGTGCGCGATTAGCAAAATCTGCAAACTGCAAGATTAAGCGGCAAGAGCGTAGTTAGTTTCGCCAGTTATTGTGTTGAAACGACCGTTTAACGAGTGGTTGTTTCCGCGCTCGACATGCTTACAAAGACCTTCATCTTGCTGTCAAAACCAGTCAGCCCCAAAAAAAAAGAACGTGTGCAAAGGTAGTTTAACACACTGCAAATGCAATGCCATTTGTTTAATGTTACCAAAAGATGAACGATAATTTTTTTGAACTAGGGGTTATGGTATTTTCGCGTTTCAAAATCCCCCTGAAAAATGAAGCTTGGCATCTTGCGCGAAGGTAAATTTCCACCAGATAAACGCGTTCCTTTTTCACCTGAACAGTGTAAAGTTTTACAGCAAAAATTTGGTGTAAAAGTTGTTGTGCAGCGCAGTCCAATTCGTGCTTTTACAGATCGTGAGTATGAGGATGCCGGCATAGAGGTGAGTGATTCTGTTGATGATTGTAATGTGCTCTTAGGAGTAAAAGAAGTGCCCGTAGAGGCGCTCATTGCCTCTAAAACGTATATGTTCTTTTCGCATACCTTTAAGAAACAACCTTATAATAAAAAGCTTTTACAAGCCATTTTACAAAAACAGATACGCTTAATAGATTACGAATTGCTTACCAATGCACAAGGTACGCGGTTGGTTGCCTTTGGTAGATATGCGGGCATAGTAGGTGCCTTTAATGCCTTACGGGGTTGGGGTTTGTTGCGGCAAGATTATCAATTAAAGCCGGCACATGAATGCAAAGACAAAGCAGAAATGGAAGCCGAGCTTGATTTGATATCATTTTCTAGCCCCGTTAAAATTGTTATTACAGGTACCGGTAGGGTGGCGCACGGTGCACGCGAAGTACTAGACCGTGCAGGCATTAAGCGGGTTACGCCAAAAGCATTTTTAACAGAATCATTCTCTGAGGCTGTATATACAGATTTAAGTCCTTTAGAATATGTACGTAAAATAGATGGTAATGCGTCTTCAAGAGGGGATTTCTATCAGTTCCCAGAACATTATGAATCAGATTTTTTAAAGTATGCACAAGTTGCAGATTTGTACATAGCCTGTCATTATTGGGCTAATAAGGCGCCATTTATCTTTTCTAGAGCCGATGCGCGGCTGCAGAACTTTAATATTAAGTTGGTAGCCGATGTGAGTTGTGATATTGATGGTCCGGTTGCTTGCACCTTACGGCCTAGTGCCATTGATGCACCTTTTTACGGGTATGACCCGATGGCAGAATCGGAGGTTCCATTTGGTGCCGAGGGTAGCATTGGTGTAATGGCTGTAGATAATTTACCATGTGAACTGCCACGCGATGCCAGTGTAGATTTTGGTGATGCCTTGATCCAAAATGTGATGCCCCATTTTTTTAATGGAGATGTAGAAGGTGTTTTAGTCCGGGCAACAGAAACCGAAAATGGTAAACTAACGCCACAATTTGCGTACCTTCAAGACTTTGTAGATGGCTAATCATGAAAAAATCGCCTAAAAAAACAGCGCTTTCTATTCAACCTGGTGTTGGCGATACACCAACTATAAATCCTACTCTACAAAATAATCTTGCACGTGCTACAAAGCTCTCTGTAGATGATTATGTTACCGGCATTACCGCAGGCAATAGGGCTGTTTTAAGCAGGGCCATAACGTTAATAGAAAGCACTTTAACTGAGCATCAGCACATGGCTGAGGCAGTAATTAATGCCTGTTTGCCGTTTTCAGGTAAAAGTATCCGCGTAGGTATTACTGGTATTCCTGGAGTTGGTAAGAGCACCTTTATTGAATCTTTTGGAATGCATTTAATTTCTGCAGCACAAAAAAAAGTTGCAGTTCTGGCCGTAGACCCAAGTAGCCAGAAAACCAAGGGGAGCATTATGGGTGATAAAACCCGCATGGAAACCTTAGCACAACAAGAAAATGCGTTTATCCGTCCTAGCCCTAGTGCCGGAAGTTTGGGTGGCGTAGCCAGAAAAACCCGAGAAACCGCCATCTTATGCGAAGCAGCCGGTTTTGATGTAATTCTAATTGAAACTGTTGGGGTAGGCCAGAGCGAAACGGCTGTAAATAGCATGGTAGATTATTTTATGCTGTTGTTATTACCCGGTGCCGGGGATGAGTTACAAGGCATTAAACGAGGCATTATGGAAATGGCCGATGGCATTGTTATAAATAAGGCCGATGGCGATAACTTAAAGCGGGCAGAAATAGCCGCAGCTGATGTAAGACGTGCCATTCAGCTTTTTCCGGCTGACCCGCGCGGATGGCAAGTTCCTGTAAATACATGTTCAAGTCTTGAGCATAATGGTATAGATACCTTGTGGTTAAATATTGAAAGGTTTTATCGCCATATGCAAATTAAAGGTCACTTTGATGCCACACGCCAAGAACAAGCGGCCTGGTGGTTGCGCGAAAGTATAACAGAGGCTTTGTTACAAGCCTTCCACAGCAATAAGGCCGTTGCCGCCCGCTATGCAGAATTAGAGGCGGATATAAAAGCGCATCGGCTTAGCCCATTTACAGCATCTAGAGAATTACTGTCACTTTTCTTGAAATGACCGCAGAACCTCTCCTCTAAAAAGGGTGAAACTTGTCTTTCTTTAATTTCATAATCTCGCTCCCCCAAAACCCGCCATTTGGCTTAACTTCGAGCATCAAAAATTACCCTTTAAATTTTCGCCTGTGCAAATTGTCAACTTTTCAGAATCGCCCTCGCTAATTACGCATTACATGGCACAGCTACGCGATGTAAACATTCAGCAAGATCGCATGCGCTTTCGTAAAAATATAGAGCGTATTAGTTTTTGTATGGCGTATGAATTAAGCAAGTATTTGCGTTTTAAAGACCTAGAGGTACATTCGCCTTTGGCAAAAACACAAGCGCAAGTGCTGGCAGAGAAACCCGTTATTGCCTTTGTTTTACGTGCTGGCTTGGCCATGCACAGCGGATTTTTAGAAGCTTTTGATGATGCTGATCACTGTTTCATATCTGCATACCGTGATGAGGGAAATGCGGCCTCTATCAAAGCTCATATTGAGTATTTAGCCAGTCCAGACCTAACTGGGCGCACGGTATTATTGGTAGACCCAATGCTGGCTACCGGTAGCAGTTTGGTTGGTGGATACGCAGCCTTATTAGAAAGAGGAGAACCCAAAGCTTTGCATGTGGCCTGTATTGTAGCTGCACCAGAAGGACTAGCCGTTATTGCCCAACAAATGCCTGCGGTTAATACACTTTGGGCTGCTTCTATTGATAATGGCTTAAATGAACATGCGTATATCGTTCCTGGTTTAGGAGATGCTGGCGACCTTGCTTTTGGGGTAAAAATTTAAAATCTATCATTAATAATTTAAAAGCCTCCGTTGATCAAATCATAACCTAATGAGTAGTACCCAATTTTAAATTTTACATTTTGAATCTTAAATCATACAAACACCTCTTCTTTGACCTTGACCACACCCTTTGGGATTTTGAACGCAATAGTCGTGAAACCCTAGAAGAGTTGTTTGAGATTTACAGCCTTAAGCAATACGGTATAAATGCATTTGAAGATTTCTTGACCATTTACAAACAGGTTAACGATGAAAAATGGGATTTGTATAGAAAAGGTCTCCTCACAAAAGCTACACTCCGCGCTACACGGTTTTATGACACCCTACTGCGGTTTGAAGTAGATCATCCAGAATTGGCTGCTGAAATTGATCACGAATATATTTCGCGCTCACCGCATAAAACCAACCTCTTTCCACACGCCATTGAAGTTTTGGGATACCTCTCTGAAAAATATCAGTTGCACATTATTACTAATGGTTTTTCAGAAGTGCAAGACATAAAAATCACCAAAAGTGGATTGCAGCCGTTTTTTACGCACCGGATTACTTCAGAGACCGTTGGCGTAAATAAACCCGACCCCGTAATTTTTAGACATGCTTTAAAATTAGCTGGTGCCAAACGCACGGAGAGCATAATGATTGGGGATAATTTAGATGTGGACATCATTGGTGCACGTAGGGTAGGTCTAGACCAAGTCTATTTTAACCCAGATAAAAAGGCACATGGCGAAAAGGTGACGTTTGAGATTTTGAATTTATCAGAACTGAAATCATTCCTCTGATGAAATGAGCAAAGTAGGCAAGATTTACGTCTTTCCTAGTGGTTTGCCATTCCCGTTTCCAATCATTATTTTGGGTATGCGTTGATTTTTCTGGGTATTAGTTTTTATTGTCAGGCGGCCGAGTTTATTCTTGAAGAAAACAAATGCGTGTTCACGCATCAATTGCCGGGGTTCACTATGGTAAATGCTACAACCTCTAATATTTTGTCTTTACAGCAATTGTGCAGAAAAATCAGCAGAACGAATCTACAGTTTGATTATGCAAATTTCTGAGCTCAAAGTAATGAAGTTCTTATTTATCTTTCCACCACCATGACCGAAGATTACCTACACCATATCTGGAAACACCGCTTATACGATGCCACAGGGTTAAAAACCACTGATGGGCAAGCCCTCACAATCATCCAAAATGGCGCGCATAACCCCAATGCCGGACCCGATTTTTTAGAAGCGCGCCTAAAAATAGGCGAGGAGAAATGGGCCGGGCACATTGAGTTGCATGTACGCAGCAGCGACTGGAATAAGCATAATCACCAAAATGATAAGGCCTACAACAACGTGGTTTTGCATGTGGTTTATGAGGATGATGCTCAGGTCTTTCGTGAAAGCGGTACCGCTATTCCCACTTTGCAATTAAAAGGTCGTTTTGATGAGTTGGGCTATTGGCACTACGAGCAGTTCATCAGCAACAAGCGCTTTCTGGCTTGCGAAAATCTACTTCAAACCGTTGATTACATCCACCATGAAAATATGCTTAACCGCGTATTAATTGCACGTTTTGAAGAAAAATCACAAATGATTTTACAGATCTATAGTGCTAGTGGTAATGATTGGAACGAAACTTTCTATCATATGTTGATGTATGCTTTCGGTCTAAAAATTAACGCAGAAGCCATGCGTGTTTTAGCATCGCGCGTGCCCATGCGTTTACTGCGCAAGCATAGTGGCAATCAAGCGCAAATAGAAGCACTGTTGCTAGGCACTGCCGGTTTACTTAAAGTTGTAGACAGTTATAGTGAGTCGCTCATACAGGAGTATTCTTTTTTGCGGCATAAATATGCCCTTGCACCCATGTCTGCAACACATTTTAAATTTGCCAGACTGCGGCCGATATCTTTTCCAACCATTCGCCTTGCACAGCTAAGCGGCATTTTTGCACATCAATCTGACTTATTTAGGTTGTGTGTAGAAAGTAAAAACAGTGATGCTATTAAAGCCGCCCTGCAAATTGAACCGCATAGCTATTGGAAAACACACTACACCTTTGGTAAAGCTAGCGCGCCTAAAACCAAACAACCCGCAGCTGGCCTAATTAATTTGGTGATGATTAATGCGGTGGTGCCCACACTTTTTACCTATGCAAAAACCATTGGCAACCAAGCGTTGCAACAACAAGCTCTTGATTGGCTCTATACACTTCCCCCAGAAAAAAACAGCATTATTAGCAATTTACGGCAGGCTGGTTTTAATATGAAAAGTGCCTATCAAACCCAAGCGGGCCTACAATTGTACCGCACCTTTTGCAGGCAGCGAAAATGTTTAACTTGCACCATTGGAGTAAAGCTCTTGCGTTCATGAAATACATCTACAAACATTCTCGCGCTTTTTTTGAAACACGTGGTTATGAAGTCTGCTCTAGGTTAGGAGACCGCATGGGTATAAAAGCCTCTAGAATTAGACTTTTCTTTATTTACATGTCATTCATGACGTTTGGTTCGCCATTGCTTATTTACTTTGCCTTGGCATTTATTATAGATATAAAAGATTATATCAATAGCCGTAGAACCTCTGTTTTTGATCTTTAATCGGTGAATCCGTTACACGCATTACGTACAATTATCTATGTGCTAACCGGTATTTTGGTACTCGGTACTGCTGGGTATATGTTGCTCGAAGACTTTTCTTTACTCGAAGCACTATACCAAACTGTAATAACAGTGAGCACTGTTGGTTTTGGAGAAGTTCATGCCTTTAACGGTGCCGGAAAGATTTTTACCATGCTTTTAATTATTACGAGCATTGGTACATTCGCTTTTGGGTTTACCCGTATTGCACAAATTCTTTTAGATGGTAGTTTGCAGTCATATTTTAAATTCGTCCGTGTGAAAGAAAAAATCAACAAACTAGAAAATCACATAATTATTTGTGGCTATGGGCGCAATGGCAAACAGGCTGCAGCTAAAATTAAGGCGTACAAGCAACCTTTTGTTGTTATAGATCATAATTTAAAACACCTTGAAGAAGGCATTATTCAAGACCCATCACTTTTATACATACAGGGCGATGCTACCCAAGATACCATTTTAGAGGCAGCTGGCGTTACGCGAGCCAAGGCCCTTATTTCTGCCTTGCATGAAGATGCAGATAATCTCTTTGTAGTGGTAAGCGCCCGGCAACTCAACAAAACAATGCGTATTGTAAGTCGTGCTAACCAAAGCAGTACAGAGCGCAAACTAATAGCTGCAGGGGCTAATTATACAGTATCACCCAATCTTGTAGGTGGTGCACATTTGGCCCATAACCTCATGAAACCAGATGTTGTTGAGTTTTTAGACTTGTTGGATGTTGGCGGTACATCGGCACAAAATATTGAAGAAATATTGGTAAGCGATTTGCCAGACAGTTCACAAGCCAATATGTTAAAAGATTTAGACATTAGAAAGCGCACTGGTTGTAATATTATAGGTTTTAAAGACCATAATGGCGAATATGTGATTAACCCAGAACCTGAACATCGCCTTAAATCAAATTCAAAATTATTTGTTCTGGGTAGTGAAGAGCAGATTAGAAAACTCCGTGAGCTAATCGGCTAAACCAATAACATTAAATGAAAAAAAGAATATTAATTACCGGCAGCAATGGTCTGCTTGGTCAGAAAATAGTGTTCAACTACAAATCAGACCCGAGGGTAGATTTAATAGCCACCGCGCGGGGCGAAAATAGAATGCATGATCAACAAGGATATACGTATGTATCTCTTGATATTACTGATCGTGATGCTATTATGAAGGTATTTGAACAGTACCAGCCCGAAGCCGTAATCCATACCGCGGCCATGACCAATGTTGATGAATGTGAGCTGAATCATGAAGCATGTGACTTGCTAAATGTTACGGCCGTTGGTTACTTGGCAGAGGCCTGTAATAAGTTTAATATTCATCTTATACACCTTAGTACCGATTTTATTTTTGATGGTAAAAATGGGCCCTACCGAGAAGATGACAAACCAAATCCGCTGAGCTATTATGGGCACAGCAAGCTAAAAAGTGAACAAATAGTAATGGGTTGTAGTTGCCCGTGGAGTATAGTGCGTACCGTTTTGGTAATTGGTATTACAGAGGGTATGAGCAGGAGCAATATTGTGCTTTGGGCTAAAGCCGCCCTTTTAGCGGGAAAAGAAATAACCGTGGTAGATGACCAATTTAGAACACCTACACTGGCAGAAGATTTAGCAGATGGCTGTATGGCTATTGCCCTAAAAGAATCAACCGGTATCTATAACATTTCTGGAAAAGACTTTATGAGTATCATAGAGCTCGTGCGGCATGTTGCAGATCATTGGCAGCTCAACAAAGATTTGATTAAACCGGTTTCGTCTACAACTTTACAACAGCCTGCCAAACGCCCGCCAATTACGGGTTTTCAGTTAGAAAAGGCCATGAGCGCACTGGCATATAATCCGCATACATTTAAAGAAGCTTTAGAAATTATAGATCAACAAATACAAGCCCACGAGAAAAATGCGTAGCAGTTAGTATTTTTCTATTTTCGGCAATCAAACACCAAATAATGAGTACGAATACAGAATCTTGGGGTTCTCGCGTTGGATTAATTCTTGCAATGGCAGGAAATGCTGTTGGCTTGGGTAACTTTTTACGCTTTCCGGTGCAAGCAGTCCAAAACGGCGGGGGCGCCTTTATCATACCCTATCTCATTTCTTTTTTATTGATGGGCATACCCTTGCTTTGGGTAGAATGGGGCATGGGGCGCTATGGTGGCCGCTACGGAGATCACTCAACACCGTTTATTCTTGATAACATGACCAAGAAGCGCCTGTGGAAGTACTTTGGCGTTTTTGGAATTTTTACCAACTTGGGTGTGATGGCATATTACACCTATATTGAAAGTTGGACGTTAACCTATACCATCAAATCGCTTAAAGGAGACTTTTTGGGGATGAACCTCGAGGCGGTAGGGCAGTTTTTTGACACCTATGTAGACGCAGGAACTGGCATTAATTTCCCGCTATGGGCATTGGTAGCCTTTTTAATAACACTCTCCATTAACATTTACATTCTTTCTAGAGGCCTTAGTGGCGGTATTGAAAAGGTAGCCAAATTTGCGATGCCCCTGCTCATCATTTTTGGCGCTTTTTTGGCCATTATGGGTTTAACAATGGGCGATACTGGTAAATGTGCCGATTGTAATTCATATCTCGGATTAAATTTTTTGTGGGAACCTCAGTTTGATACACTCGCCAACCCAAAAGTTTGGTTGGCAGCTGCTGGTCAAATATTCTTCACCTTAAGCGTAGGTATGGGTACAATTCACTGTTATGCCAGCTACGTTAAAAGCAAAGATGATATTGCACTTAATGCCATGAGTGCTGGCTGGATGAATGGTTTTGTAGAGATAGTTTTAGGTGCTTCAGTTGTTATTCCAATAGCTGTTGGTTATTTAGGATTAGATTGGGTAAAAGAAAATGCTGGCTTCATGATGGCATTTAAAACCATGCCCTATCTTTTTGATCAATGGGGAAATATAGTTTCAATTTTAGCGGGTATCTCATGGTTTGGATTACTCTTTTTTGCAGGGATAACGTCTTCTCTGGCAATGGGTACACCCTGGATGGGTTTTATGGAGGATGAATTTAATTGGAGTAGAAACAAATCAGCCATCACCTTGGGGGTGGTTGTACTACTATTAGCATTACCAACTATTTTCTTCTTTAATAAAGGTGTTTTTGATGAATATGACTATTGGACAGGCACCGTATCTCTCGTGATTTTTGCGCTTGCAGAAGTGATCTTATTTGCTTGGGTATTTGGAATGGATAAAGGCTGGGAAGAGATTACTGCTGGTGCAGATATGAAGGTGCCAATGGTTTATCGGTTTATCATCAAGTACATCACCCCGCTGTTTATCTTAATCATCTTTTTAACATCTATGTTTAAACCCGGTAACGGGGATTTAGAAGATTGGCAAGTAAACTTTACATCACTTATTAACGGCGATGGTTGGGTATTTGCAAATGATAGCATCATCAATCAAATATTTCATCTCAATACTGGGGTGGTTTGGCTGCGTGATGGGGTGTTTACTAATATGTTTTATGTAGATATGAGTAGATTTTTACTCGTATTAACTTTTTTAGGTCTTGTGTTGTTAGTTAAACTAGCTAGCAATAAGCGCAAGCGAATAGAAATTGAAAATAAGTAGAGAGATGAGTAATGCAGCATTAACTTTAATGGTAACAGTTCAAGTAGTGGTTTCATTAATTACCATATACTTCTTTAGGAAGGTGCTTAGAACGCCACCTAAGCCAGAGCCCGACAGCTTTAGCGATAATGATGATTTAGCGCGTTAAGATTAAATTGTTTTGAAATGGCTTGAAGCATTTCAGTTAACAGCAACAGAGCGCAAGGGCTTTACCGTTTTGGTAGGGTTATGTGCGCTCCTAATCTTGGTACGTATAGGCTTGTTTTTTATCCCCGAAAAGCAGCCTTCTGTTTCTCAGAT
Organism: uncultured Cryomorphaceae bacterium; assembly: GCA_964416385.1. GTDB lineage: Bacteria > Bacteroidota > Bacteroidia > Flavobacteriales > Schleiferiaceae > JAUHWL01. The sequence goes on from CAYQDW010000002.1 coordinate 10,150, forward strand.
AGAGCAGGAATTTGAAGAATGGCAATCGGCTCAAATTACAGCAATGCGGGTTTCAAAATCATTTGACCCCAACACCGTTGCAGACAGCACAATTTATTTATTCAAGATTTCACCCTTTGCGGCAAAGAATTGGATTGCCTTTAGAGCAAAGGGCAGAAAGTTTACAAACCCGAGAGATGTTTTAGCCATTTACGGCATGGATTCTTCCTGGTTCGAAATAAATCAAGATTCCATAAAAATTGTGGCAGATCTTAACACCGCCGTTCAACCAAATACAGTCAAGAATTTTCCATTTGATCCGAATACGGTTACAGAAAAACAGATGCTTGCACTTGGTTTTCCAGAATGGCTGGCAAAGCGCATAGAAAATTATAGGGGCAAAGGAGGAACATTTCGACAGGCAGAAGATTTAAAGAAGATTTTCGGTTTTCCTGAAGATTTGTACACTAAAATCGCACCGTTTATTCAGATTGCGGTGCCAGAACAATCGCCTCAACCAAAACAGATAGAAACCATTGTCTCTGTTGAGATTAATAGCTGTGATTCTTTGGCATTGATTGCGATTAAAGGTATAGGCCCAACATTTGCGCATCGCATTCTTGAAGAGCGAAAACGTCTTGGGGGTTTTTACAGCACTAACCAACTCTTATCAATTTATGGTATTACACAAGAGCGTTTAGCTTCGTTTAAAGATGTACTCATCGTAAATCAAGACAGCATCGTTCAACTAAATATTAACGAAGCTAGTTTTAAAACACTTTTGGCACATCCTTATTTATCGTACAAACAAGTGCAGCAGATTGTTAATTTTCGAGAAAGCATAAGGCCTTTTAAAGATATCTCAGAATTACTTCAAATTTCTCATTTCACTGAAGAGGATTTAAATCGCCTAAAGTATTATTTGAAAGTTCGCTAGAATTTCTATTTTCGCGGCCCGAAACGAAAGGAGGTGTTCAGCTATGATCGTAATTAATGTTAAAGAAGGTGAATCGATTGATAGAGCATTAAAGCGCTACAAGAGAAAATTTGATCGTACAGGCACTATGCGCCAGTTGCGCGGCAGGCAGCAGTTTACAAAACCATCTGTGAAACGCAGAGGCGAGGTATTAAAAGCTGCATATATTGAGCGATTAAAATCTGCACAAGAAGAATAATTTAAACGCAAAAGCGTTACATTAAGGCCACGAAACATCGTGGCCTTTTTTTATGCAATTAGACAGCTTTCTTACTTATCTTTCTTCAGAAAGGCGTTATTCGTCTCATACCATTATCGCCTATAAAACAGATATAGAGGCTTTTGAGGTGTTTCTAAACCAAGATTTTGAAGTTGATACACCAGATGCGGTAACCCCGGTAATGATAAGGTCTTACGTTGTACATCTTATGGCGCAGGGCAGTAATCCGAAAACAGTTAACCGGAAAATTAGTGCTATTAAGGCATACTTCAGGTTTTTATCTCGTTCTGGCCGCTTACAATCAAACCCTTCATCAACAATAAAAACCCTTAAAACGCCTCGGCCTCTGGTGCAAACAGTTAGTGCAACTGAGATGGATAGCTTATTATCAAGCGCATATTTTGAAGATACAGTTGAAGGACGAAGATCGCACGCGATTATAGAGTTACTATACGCCACAGGAATAAGACGCGCAGAAATAATTAACTTGAAGGTCTCGCAGTTTGATGCCGCTAACAATACTTTACGTGTAACGGGCAAGCGCAATAAAACTAGAATAGTACCAGTATCGCGCCCAGCTGCGGACGCAATAGCGCAATATTTACGTGTTCGTAATGATGCGATTAGCACACAGTCAGAATATCTCTTTATTACAGAAAAAGGCGAAAAGCTGTATCCTGCCCTTGTCTATAATACTGTAAACCGCTACCTTAGTCTAGTGTCAACGCTCAAGAAAAAAAGTCCACACGTACTCAGGCATTCATTTGCCACGCATCTTCTTAATAATGGTGCAGATTTAAATGACATCAAAGAGTTACTGGGGCATGCCAATTTGAGCGCAACGCAAGTGTATACACACAATTCATTTGAAAAATTAAAATCCGTTTATAACCAGTCTCATCCACGTGAGGCAAAAAGTGATAATTTATGAAAGTAAACACGCAATCATTAAAGTTTAAAGCAGATCAAAAGCTACTAGATTTTATTCAAGCCCGCTTGGATAAGTTGGATCAATTCTATGATCATGTGATAAGTGCGGATGTCATTCTCAAAGTAGAAAATGCAACAGATAGAGAAAATAAAATCGTGGAAGTACGACTAAATGTGCCTGGCAATGATTTGGTAGTAACAAAAGAGGCTAAATCCTTTGAACAAGCAACAGATTTGGTAGCTGAGGCATTGCGTAGAAAATTGCGTAAGCACAAGGAAAAAATAAGAGGAATTTAGGTTGTTATATTTTTTTTTAACGACACTTGTTCGAGTTAACAACTTTTATACATTTGCAGTCCGTTTTCAAAAGCGGACTTTTTTTTGAAATTTATGGTGGTAAGTGAGTTAAATACGAAACAAACCTTCATAAATATGAGCGGCCAGCATAGCTCAGTTGGTAGAGCAGCTGATTTGTAATCAGCTGGTCGGGGGTTCGAGTCCCTCTGCTGGCTCAAAATGAAAAGCGCATAGCGCAAACGTTCTTTAAAATTTTGGGGGGATACTCAAGCGGCCAACGAGGACAGACTGTAAATCTGTTGGTTTTTACCTTCGAAGGTTCGAATCCTTCTCCCCCCACATGGCCAGGCGGGAGTAGCTCAGTTGGTAGAGCATCAGCCTTCCAAGCTGAGGGCCGCGGGTTCGAATCCCGTCTCCCGCTCTATGGACAATAAAAGCCGATGTAGCTCAGGGGTAGAGCGTTTCCTTGGTAAGGAAAAGGTCACGGGTTCAATTCCCGTCATTGGCTCGAAGTTGTGCAATTACTAATATGTATTAATTATTAATTCTAGATCATGGCAAAAGAGAGTTTTGTGCGTAATAAACCGCACTTAAACATCGGAACAATCGGTCACGTAGACCATGGTAAGACTACGTTGACTGCAGCAATTACTACTGTACTAGCGAACAAAGGTTTTTCGCAAATGCGCAGTTTTGATTCTATTGATAACGCTCCTGAAGAAAAAGAGCGTGGTATTACCATTAACACCGCTCACGTAGAATACGAAACGGCAAATCGTCATTACGCACACGTAGACTGTCCTGGTCACGCTGACTATGTAAAGAACATGGTAACAGGTGCTGCACAGATGGACGGTGCCATTTTGGTTGTTGCTGCTACTGATGGTCCTATGCCACAAACTCGTGAGCACATCCTTCTTGGTCGCCAGGTAGGTATCCCGTCTATCGTTGTTTTCTTGAATAAAGTAGACATGGTAGATGACGAGGAGCTACTTGAGTTGGTAGAAATGGAAGTTCGTGAATTACTTTCTTTCTATGAGTACGATGGAGATAACGCACCTGTAATCAAAGGTTCAGCGCTTGGTGCACTTAACGGCGAAGATAAGTGGGTTAAGACTGTTGAAGAATTGATGGATGCTGTTGATAGCTTCATCCAAGAGCCAGAGCGCGACAAGGATAAGCCATTCTTGATGCCTATCGAAGACGTGTTTACAATTACTGGTCGTGGTACAGTTGCTACAGGCCGTATTGAAACAGGTGTAACCAACACAGGTGACCCAGTTGATATTATTGGTTTTGGAGATGAGAAACTTTCTTCTACCATCACTGGTGTTGAAATGTTCCGCAAGATCTTAGATCGTGGTGAGGCTGGTGATAACGTAGGTCTATTACTTCGTGGTATTGAAAAAAGCGATATCAGAAGAGGTATGGTAATCTGCAAGCCAGGTTCAATTACGCCTCACACCAAGTTTAAGGCTGAGGTTTATATCCTTAAGAAAGAAGAAGGTGGTCGTCACACACCATTCCATAACAAATACCGTCCACAGTTCTACCTACGCACAACTGACGTAACAGGAGAAATCGTTCTTCCTGATGGAGTAGAAATGGTAATGCCTGGTGATAACCTTACAATTACTGTTAATTTGATAGCCCCTGTTGCAATCAATAAGGGTCTTCGTTTCGCGATTCGTGAAGGTGGACGTACTGTTGGTGCAGGTCAGGTGACTGATATTCTCGAGTAATTACCACTCGAAAACATACCAATTTAGGTAAAGGTGTCCCGCTTTTGCGGGACGCCTTTCTGCCTAAATAAAGGTTAAGCACTTTTAAACAGTGTTTAAATTACAAGAGATTAAATTCTGTTAAAGAAAGACGTCTAAAATCATACGGGTGTAGCTCAGTTGGTAGAGCAGAGGTCTCCAAAACCTAAGGTCGTGAGTTCGAATCTTACCACCCGTGCTAAATAAAGAAGGCAAAAAGCCATGAATAGTATCATTCATTACTTGCAGGATTCTTACAGCGAATTTTCTCAAAAAGCATCATGGCCAAGTTTGGCATCGCTGCAGCGCAGTACCGTTGTTGTAATTGTGGCTACTGTGATCTTTTCGCTATTGATTTTCCTCATGGATAAGGGTATCAGTACCATTCTTGAGTTCTTGTACACAATATTCAAATAATCGCCAAATAGAATCTAACGAAACCATGGACGAAGGAAAAAAATGGTATGTAGTACGGGCGATTAGCGGTCAAGAAAATAAGGTAAAGGGTTATATAGAAAATGAAATAGCTCACCTTAATATGGCTGACCTTGTAAGTCAGATATTGGTGCCTACAGAGAAAGTCTTTCAAATACGTAACGGAAAAAAGGTTAGTAAGGACCGTAATTATTATCCCGGTTATATTATGATTGAAGCGGCATTAACTGGTGAGGTTGTGCACGTTATAAAAAATGTTCCCGGTGTAATTGGGTTTTTGGGTGAGACAAAAGGCGGAGATCCGGTGCCATTGCGCACAAGTGAAGTGAATAGAATGCTGGGTAAGGTTGATGAACTTGCAGAAAGTGAAGAACAGTTCAACATACCTTTTGTGGTAGGAGAAACAGTGAAAGTTATAGATGGACCGTTTAATGGTTTTAACGGTACCATTGAGAAAATCAACGAAGAAAAGCGCAAACTAGAGGTTATGGTTAAAATATTTGGGCGCAAAACGCCACTCGAGTTGAGTTTTATGCAAGTTGAAAAAGAAGGTTAAGAAACGATGTGAGCTATCGTTACCAGAATATTGCTTCCAACTAATTTCTGGTGATTTAGAAGCTAATTGATATAAAGACAACAATGGCTAAAGAAGTAAGTAAAATTGTTAAGCTTCAGGTTAAAGGTGGACAGGCCAATCCTTCGCCACCCGTAGGTCCTGCACTAGGTGCTGCAGGGGTTAACATAATGGAATTTTGTAAGCAGTTTAATGCCCGTAGCCAAGATAAAATTGGCAAGGTGCTTCCTGTTTCAATTACCGTTTACAAAGACAAATCTTTTGACTTTGTTATCAAAACCCCACCAGCAGCAGTGCAGTTACTAGAAGCTGCCAAGCTTAAAGGAGGTTCTGGAGAACCCAACCGTCAAAAAGTTGGAAAAGTTACTTGGGACCAAATTAAAGCCATTGCAGAAGATAAGATGCAAGATCTTAACTGCTTTACAGTAGAATCTGCAATGAGTATGGTGGCTGGTACGGCAAGAAGTATGGGACTAACAGTAACAGGCCCTAAGCCTTTCTAACCAAAAAATTGCGAAGCAATGGGAAAATTAACAAAGAATCAAAAGAACGCGAAGGCTAAAATTGAAAAGGGTAAAGTTTATCCATTAAACGAGGCGTCTGCTTTGATTAAGGAAACAAGCTTTACCAAATTCGATTCTTCAGTTGACCTTGCTGTACGCTTGGGTGTAGATCCACGTAAAGCAAATCAAATGGTTCGCGGTGTAGTAACGCTTCCACATGGTACTGGTAAAACAGTTCGTGTGTTGGCTTTGGTAACGCCAGATAAAGAACAAGAAGCTAAAGATGCTGGTGCTGATCACGTTGGTCTTGATGAATATATCGAGAAAATCAAAGGTGGTTGGACAGATATTGATGTTATCATCACTATGCCATCAGTAATGGGTAAAATTGGTCCTCTAGGTCGTGTACTAGGGCCAAGAGGCTTAATGCCTAACCCTAAGAGCGGAACTGTTACAATGGATGTTGCAAAAGCTGTAAGCGATGTAAAAGGTGGTAAAATTGATTTCAAGGTTGACCGCTACGGAATTGTGCATGCAGGTATTGGTAAGGTTTCTTTTAGCAGCGATAAGATTAAAGAAAACGCTGAGGAAATGATAAAAACCCTTATTAAGATGAAACCTGTTGCTGCTAAAGGAACGTACATCAAAAGTATTTACCTAAGCAGTACTATGGGACCCGGTATTGCAATTGATTCTAAGTCAGTCTAATTTAAACACTTAACAGGAGAATGACTCGCGAACAAAAAAATCAGGCAATTGAAGAACTAACAGGTATCCTTAATGCTACTAGCACCATTTATGTTGCTGATATAGCAGGTTTGGATGCCGCGCAATCTTCGCAACTAAGAAGGATGTGTTACCAAAAAGGAATACAGCTTTCTGTAGTAAAGAATACCCTCCTTAAGAAGGCAATGGAGAAGTCTGAAAAGAACTTTGAAGATCTCTACGTTACTTTAAAAGGCAATACTAGCATCATGCTTTCTGACACTGGTAATTTACCAGCTAAGCTTATTAAGGATATCCGCAAAAAACAAGAAAAGCCAATTTTAAAAGGGGCTTATATTGAAGAGGCTATCTATGTAGGCGATGATCAGTTAGATACATTAGTATCTATCAAGTCTAAGGAAGAATTGTTAGGAGATATTATTGCATTGCTGCAGAGCCCTGCACGCAATGTTGTTTCAGCGCTTCAATCTAGTGGTGGCACCCTTGCGGGTCTACTAAAAACACTTGAAGAAAGAAACGCTTAATAAATAGTGTACGCACTCGCTTCCATATAAATAATAGAATTAAATTTTAAAAACAAGCAAAATGGCTAATATCAATGAACTTGGCGATGCTCTTGTAAACTTAACAGTAAAAGAAGTACAAGAACTTGCTAATTACTTGAAAGAAACTTACGGTATTGAACCAGCTGCTGCAGCTGTTGCAGTTGCCGCGGGTCCTGGTGCTGGTGGTGGAGAAGCTGCTGTAGAAGAGAAAACCGAATTTGACGTGATCTTAAAAGCAGCTGGCGCTTCTAAACTTGCCGTAGTAAAACTAGTTAAAGAACTTACTGGTTTAGGCCTTAAAGAAGCAAAAGAAAAGGTAGATAACGCTCCTCAATCAATCAAAGAGGGTGTTACTAAAGATGAAGCTGAAGCTTTGAAGAAGCAGCTTGAAGAAGCTGGAGCTGAGGTAGAACTCAAGTAATTGAACCATAAAGGTTTTAACAGGTTTAGGTCTTCCCCTATATTTTATAGGGCTAGGCCTAAACCCTTTTGTGTATAATAAACATTAATTGCTCATCATGGCAAACAACGCTGCGTCTGCAACAAAAAATCGTGTCAATTTTTCGTCAACATTCGTAAAGACAGATTATCCAGATTTCTTAGATATTCAGTTGCGCTCTTTTTACGAGTTCTTTCAAATTGATACAAAACCCGAAAACCGAACCATTGAAGGCTTATATAATGTTTTCGCGGAAAATTTCCCGATTACAGATGCAAGAAACCAATTCGTTCTTGAGTTTCTTGACTATTTTATCGACCCTCCACGTTACAGCGAGGTAGAATGTATTGAACGAGGTCTTACATACAGCGTACCACTTAAGGCTCGCCTTAAGCTATACTGTACAGATCCTGAACATGAAGATTTTGAAACAATGGTGCAAGATGTTTATCTAGGCACCATTCCCTATATGACCAACAGAGGTACCTTCATTGTGAATGGTGCTGAGCGTGTAATTGTTTCTCAGTTACATAGATCTCCTGGTGTATTTTTTGGACAGAGCTACCACGCAAATGGTACCAAGCTTTACTCTGCTCGTATTATTCCTTTTAAAGGCTCATGGATTGAATTTGCCACAGATATCAACCATGTGATGTATGCCTACATCGATCGCAAGAAAAAGTTACCAGTTACTACGCTATTTAGAGCAATTGGTTACGAGCGTGATAAGGATATCCTTGAAATATTTGACCTGGCAGACGAGGTTAAGGTTTCTAAGGCGGCCTTAAAAAGATCTCTTGGTAGAAAACTTGCCGCCCGTGTGCTAAAAACATGGATAGAAGACTTTGTTGATGAAGATACTGGTGAAGTTGTTTCTATTGAGCGTAACGAGGTAATCTTAGATCGCGATACGGTACTTGAAAAAGAACACCTTGAAGAAATTTTGGACGCAGAAGTGCAAACCATCCTTTTGCACAAAGAAGATGTTCAAAGCTCTGAGTATGCGATAATTTATAACACGCTCCAAAAAGACCCAACAAACTCTGAAAAAGAAGCAGTAGAGCATATCTATCGCCAACTTCGTAATGCAGAACCGCCAGATGAAGAAACAGCCCGCGGTATTATAGATAAGCTTTTCTTTAGTGAGCAGCGCTATAATTTAGGTGAGGTTGGCCGTTACAGATTAAACAAAAAGTTAGGCTTGAATATTGAAAATGATGTTCAGGTACTAACTAAAGAGGATATCATCTCTATCATTAAATACTTGATTGAGCTTATCAATTCAAAAGCTGAAGTTGATGATATCGATCACCTTAGTAACAGACGTGTACGTACCGTAGGTGAGCAACTTGCAAACCAATTTGGTGTGGGTTTAGCACGTATGGCGCGTACTATTCGTGAGCGTATGAATGTTCGCGATAATGAAGTATTTACACCAATTGATCTGATTAACGCCAAGACTTTGTCTTCTGTAATCAATTCATTCTTCGGTACAAACCAGCTATCTCAGTTTATGGATCAAACTAACCCGCTTAGTGAGGTTACCCATAAACGTAGAATGTCAGCGTTAGGACCAGGTGGTTTGAGTCGTGAGCGTGCAGGTTTCGAAGTACGTGACGTACACTATACGCACTACGGCCGTCTTTGCCCTATTGAAACACCTGAAGGTCCAAACATTGGTCTTATATCTTCTCTTTGTGTTTATGCTAAAGTTAATAGCATGGGCTTTATTGAAACACCCTACCACGAAGTTAAAAATGGTAAGGTAGAATTAAATAATCCGCCTATTTACCTTAGCGCTGAAGAGGAAGAAGAGAAGGTTATTGCCCAAGCAAATGCACCACTGCAAGAAGATGGCACTTTTCTTAATAACCGTGTAAAGGCACGTGAAGAAGGTGATTTCCCAATGGTTGAGCCATCAGATTTGCATTTGATGGACGTTGCGCCTAACCAGATTGCATCAATTTCTGCATCGTTAATTCCATTCTTAGAGCACGATGATGCTAACCGTGCCCTGATGGGAAGTAACATGATGCGTCAAGCGGTACCATTGCTTCGTCCTGAGGCGCCAGTGGTTGGTACAGGCTTAGAGCGCCAAGTTGCTCGTGATAGCCGCGTATTGATTAACGCAGAAGGTGCTGGTGTTGTAGAATATGTAGATGCTGAAGAGATTCACATCCTTTATGATAAAACTGAAGATGAAAAACTTGTAAGCTTTGATGATGATATTAAAATTTACAGACTTCCTAAGTTTCAAAAAACCAATCAAGGCACAGCAATCAACCTAAAGCCAATTGTGCGTAAAGGTGATCGCGTTGAGAAAGGTCAGGTATTGTGCGAAGGCTATGCCACACAAGATGGTGAGCTCGCTTTAGGACGTAACATGCTTGTTGCCTTTATGCCTTGGAAGGGTTACAACTTTGAAGATGCCATCGTTATTAGTGAGCGCGTTGTTAAAGAAGACCTATTTACTTCTATTCATATAGATGAGTATTCATTAGAAGTACGTGACACTAAACTAGGGGCTGAAGAACTTACAGCAGATATACCAAATGTGAGCGAAGAGGCTACCAAAGACCTTGACGAAAACGGTATTATCCGCGTGGGTGCTGAGATTAAGCCAGGTGATATCCTTATCGGTAAAATCACACCTAAAGGCGAGTCTGATCCTTCTCCAGAAGAGAAACTATTACGAGCCATCTTTGGCGACAAGGCTGGTGATGTTAAAGATGCATCACTAAAAGCATCTCCTTCTTTGAGCGGTGTTGTTATTGACAAGAAATTGTTCTCGCGCGCAATTAAAGATAAGCGCCAACGCGTAAGAGACAAAGAAGAGATGGAATTGCTAGACAAAGAATTCAACATGAAAGTTGAAACCATGCGTCAGCTATTCCTAGAGAAGCTAGCCACTCTTGTACAGGGTAAAACTTGTCAAGGTGTAATGAATGATCTTAACGAGGTAGTTATTCCTAAGGGAACTAAATTCACCCTAAAAGTACTTAACAGCATAGATGATTATACACGTCTTACTGGTGGTGCTTGGACGGTAGATGAAGATAAGAATACCTTAATAAAGAGTCTCATCCACAACTTTAAGATTAAAGTAAATGATTTGGCTGGCTATCATAGAAGAAAGAAATACACCATGACCGTTGGTGATGAACTTCCTCCTGGTATCGTTAAGCTGGCTAAAGTTTATATCGCCAAAAAGCGTAAACTTAAGGTGGGTGATAAAATGGCTGGACGTCACGGTAATAAGGGTATTGTTGCCCGTATTACCAGAGCCGAGGATATGCCGTTCTTGGAGGATGGTACCCCGGTAGACATTGTTCTAAACCCATTAGGTGTACCATCGCGGATGAACATTGGTCAGATTTATGAAACTGTACTTGGCTGGGCTGGCTTAAAACTTAATCAGAAGTTTGCAACACCAATTTTTGATGGTGCTAGCTTAGATGATATCAGCAGTTACATTCAAAAAGCTGGATTGCCACCATTTGGACATACATTCTTGTTTGACGGTGGTACTGGCGAGCGCTTTGACCAAAAAGCAACCGTAGGTGTAATCTATATGCTTAAACTTGGCCACATGGTTGATGATAAGATGCATGCCCGCTCTATAGGACCATACTCATTAATTACGCAACAGCCTTTAGGTGGTAAAGCACAATTTGGTGGTCAGCGTTTTGGTGAGATGGAGGTTTGGGCGCTAGAGGCGTTCGGTGCTTCTAACATCTTGCGTGAAATCTTAACAATAAAATCGGATGACGTTGTTGGCCGTGCCAAGTCTTACGAGTCAATTGTTAAGGGCGAACGTATGCCTGAGCCTGGAATACCCGAATCATTCAATGTATTGCTACATGAATTGAACGGATTAGGTCTTAAAATTTCAATGGATTAAGAATAGTAAGGGGATGTTGCGCAAGCAACATCCCTAAATAACATAAATTTCTCGCGTATTATGGCTTTGAGAAAAAACGAAAAATCACAAACAAGCGCATTTAAGCAAATTACCATCAGCCTTTCTTCTCCAGAAGAACTACTCGAAATGAGTTTTGGCGAGGTGCTTAAACCAGAAACCATTAACTATCGCACGCACAAACCAGAGCGTGATGGTCTTTTCTGCGAACGTATTTTTGGTCCGGTAAAAGACTATGAATGTGCTTGTGGAAAGTATAAGCGTATCCGTTATAAGGGTATCGTTTGTGATCGATGCGGTGTTGAAGTAACAGAGAAAAAAGTGCGTAGAGAGCGCGTAGGTCACATCAGTTTGGTGGTACCTGTAGTGCATATTTGGTACTTCCGCTCATTACCAAACAAAATTGGTTACTTGCTTGGCTTGCCATCCAAGAAGTTGGATATGATTATTTATTACGAGCGCTATGCCGTAATTCAGCCAGGTATTGCAACAGATGCAGAAGGTAACCCGTTAGAGGTTATGCAATTTTTAACGGAGGAAGAGTATCTAGATATTTTAGAGAAAATACCCGTTGAAAACCAATATCTAGATGATACAGATCCGAATAAATTCATCGCAAAAATGGGTGGTGAAGCAATTATCGGATTATTACAACGTATGAATCTCGATGAGCTTTCATACGACCTTCGCCATAAAGCAAATACAGAAACCAGCCAGCAACGTAAGCAGGAAGCTTTAAAGCGTTTGCAAGTTGTAGAGTCTCTACGTGATGCAAATAATCATATAGAAAACCGTCCAGAATGGATGGTTATGAAGGTGATCCCTGTGATACCACCAGAGCTTAGACCATTAGTGCCTTTAGATGGTGGTCGTTTTGCAACATCAGACCTCAATGATTTGTACCGTAGAGTAATCATTCGTAACAACCGCCTAAAGCGTCTACTAGAAATCAAGGCGCCAGAAGTAATCTTGCGTAATGAAAAGCGTATGCTTCAAGAATCTGTTGATTCTTTATTTGATAATACACGTAAGAGCAGCGCTGTAAAAACGGAATCTAACAGAGCCTTAAAATCACTTTCTGATAGCTTAAAAGGTAAGCAAGGTCGTTTTAGACAAAACCTCTTAGGTAAGCGTGTTGACTATTCTGCACGTTCAGTAATTGTTGTTGGACCAGAATTGAAGCTTCATGAGTGTGGTTTGCCAAAGGATATTGCAGCAGAATTATTCAAGCCGTTTATCATTCGTAAACTCATAGAAAGAGGTATCGTTAAAACGGTAAAATCTGCCAAGAAGATTATAGACCGCCGCGATCCTGTAGTTTGGGATATTCTAGAAAACGTGATGAAAGGTCATCCGGTATTGCTAAACCGTGCACCAACACTTCACCGTTTAGGTATCCAAGCATTTCAGCCTAAGCTAATTGAAGGTAAGGCCATTCAACTTCACCCACTTGTATGTACGGCATTTAATGCAGACTTTGATGGTGACCAGATGGCTGTACACTTACCTTTAGGACCGGCCGCAGTATTAGAAGCGCAAATTTTAATGTTGGCTTCTCATAATATTTTGAACCCGGCTAATGGTTCGCCAATTACAGTACCTTCTCAAGACATGGTTCTTGGTTTGTACTACATGACAAAAGCACGTAAATCTACGCCAGATCACCATGTTAAGGGTGAAGGACTCATTTTCTACTCAGCAGAAGAAGTGCGTATTGCACTTAATGAGCGCAAAGTTGATTTGCACGCAATCATAAAAGTAAAAGCCAATGTAGATGAGAATGGTACGTTGGTAAACAAGTTGATAGAAACCACTGTAGGCCGCGTACTCTTTAATCAAGTGGTACCGCCAAGCGTTGGTTTTATCAATGAACTGCTAACTAAAAAGGCACTTCGCGAAATCATCGCTGGTATCTTACGCAAAACAGACATCAAGCAAACTGCAGAGTTTCTTGATGATATGAAACAGCTTGGATATGGCCACGCCTTTAGAGGAGGATTATCATTCTCACTTGAAGATATCATTATTCCTGAGGCAAAAGAAGCTTTGATTAACCAAGCAGCAGAAGAGGTAGAAATGATCCATCAGAATTACAACATGGGTCTTATTACCAATAATGAGCGTTACAATCAGGTTATTGATGTTTGGACAACTACAAATGCACAGCTAACCCAAGCAGCCATGAACTCATTGAGTTCAGATCGTCAGGGCTTTAACCCGATCTATATGATGCTTGACTCTGGTGCACGGGGTAGTAAAGAACAGATTCGTCAGCTCTCTGGTATGCGTGGTTTGATGGCTAAGCCTCAAAAGTCTGGCTCAGGTGGAGGAGAAATCATCGAAAACCCGATTATCTCTAACTTTAAAGAAGGGCTTTCAATCCTTGAGTACTTTATTTCTACACACGGTGCACGTAAAGGTCTTGCTGATACGGCTCTTAAAACGGCAGATGCTGGTTACCTAACCAGACGTTTAGTAGACGTTGCGCAAGATGTTGTTATTACAGAAGAAGATTGTGGTACACTACGTGGCGTTGAAGTAACTGCACTTAAGAAAAATGAAGAAGTAGTAGAGCCGCTATTTGAGCGCATATTAGGCCGTGTATCTCTGCACGATGTAGTGAACCCGTTAAATGGAGAAATCTACGTTAAGGCCGGAGAAGAGATTACTGATGAAGTTGCTACACGCATAGAAGAATCTCCGCTAGACATGGTTGAAGTTCGTAGTGCTTTATCTTGTGAAAGTAAAAAAGGCATCTGTGCCAAGTGTTATGGCCGCAACCTAAGCACCAACCGTATGGTTCAAGCAGGTGAAGCTGTAGGTGTAATTGCTGCACAAAGTATTGGTGAACCAGGAACGCAATTAACACTACGTACATTCCACGTGGGAGGTACTGCCGGTAACGTTTCTGAAGAAAACAAGCTTATCGCCAAATTTGCTGGTAGAGTAGAGTTAGAAGACGTACGTACGGTTAAGGGCGAAAATGCTGAAGGAGAAACCGTAGAAATCGTTATCGGAAGAACTGGTGAAATGAAATTGATTGATGAGAGCACCGGTATTTCTGTGATGACAAACATTGTACCTTATGGTTCTACCATTCAGGTAAAAGACGGTCAAGTTGTAGAAAAAGGTGCAGTAATCTGCTCTTGGGACCCTTATAACGCGGTTATTATTTCAGAATATGCAGGTAAGATTGGTTACCAAGACATCGTTCAAAATGTAACCTACAAGGTTGAAATTGATGAACAAACTGGTTTCCAAGACAAGGTTATTTCTGAATCTAAGAATAGAAAGCTCGTGCCAACTATTCAGATTTTAGACAGCAAAGGTCTTGAGATTAAACATTATACACTGCCTGTAGGTGCACACCTTATGGTAGAAGACGGCGAAGCTATTAAAGCTGGTAAGGTATTAGTTAAAATACCACGTAAATCTGCTAAAGCGGGTGATATCACCGGTGGTTTACCACGTGTAACAGAATTATTTGAAGCACGTAACCCATCTAACCCTGCCGTTGTTAGTGAAATTGATGGTATCGTTTCTTATGGTAAAATCAAGCGTGGTAACCGTGAAGTTATCGTAGAATCACGTACAGGAGAGGTTAAGAAGTATCTAATCAACCTTAGTAAGCAGATACTTGTGCAAGAAAATGATTTTGTGAAAGCGGGTATGCCGTTGAGCGATGGCGCCATTACGCCAAGTGATATTCTTGCCATTCAGGGGCCAACCGCGGTACAAGAGTACTTGGTTAATGAGATCCAAGAAGTATATCGCTTACAGGGTGTGAAGATTAATGACAAGCATTTTGAGGTTATTGTACGCCAAATGATGCGTAAGGTTGAAATTCAAGATGCTGGAGATACGCACTTCTTAGAGAGAAATTTGGTTCATGCCATAGACTTTATTGAGGAGAATGACAATATCTACGGTAAAAAAGTAATCACTGACAGTGGCGATTCTGACCGCTTTAAGGCAGGTCAAATCATCTCTGCACGTGAGCTACGTGATGAAAATAGCTTGTTGAAGCGCCAAGATAAAGCACTTGTTCAAGCACGTGACGCCCAGCCAGCAACGGCTACTCCAGAGCTACAGGGTATTACAAGAGCATCATTGCAAACCAAGTCATTTATCTCTGCTGCATCATTCCAAGAAACAACTAAGGTATTAAATGAAGCTGCAGTGAGCGGTAAAGTTGACTTCCTTGAAGGATTGAAAGAAAATGTGATTGTAGGTCATAAGATTCCTGCGGGTACTGGTATGAAGCGCTGGGATGGTCTATTGGTAGGTAGCCAAGAAGAATATGATGAAATGATGGCGCGTAAAACGGTAAACGTAGAATAACATGGCAGATCAAAACCAAAACCCTGAAGGACAGCAGCTCAATATTGAGTTGAGTGAAGAAGTGGCTGGTGGCGTTTATGCTAACTTGGCTATGATTAATCATTCGCCAACAGAGTTTGTTGTAGATTATATCCAAATCATGCCGGGTGTTCCTAAGGCCAAAGTGCGCAGCAGGGTGATATTAACGCCACAGCACGCCAAACGATTGCTTAAGGCTATGGCCGAGAATATCAATAGATATGAAAAGCAATTTGGTGAAATTCAGGATATGGAGATGCCTCCAATCCCGATCAACTTTGGAGGCCCTGCTGGTCAGGCCTAAATGGTTGTTTATACCTATTAATTAATAAAAATGCCTCTCATTCGGGAGGCATTTTTATTTTTGGACAAGGCGTTTAATATAAATTGTCTTTAATAACATCACAGGCAAAAGCAATTTGTTCTGCGTTAATGGTAAGTGGCGGGGCAATGCGAATCGACTTGTTATTGAATAAAAACCAATCTATAATCACGCCCTGTGCAAGACACCTATGCATGGTGGCTTCTACCTGTTCAAAGCTTTCTAGTTCTACAGCCAACATACATCCAGTGCCACTTATACCTTTAATAGCTGGATGAATTAGTTGTGTTCTAAACAGGTTTTCTTTTTCTTTTACATCATTAATAAGGTGTTCACTCTCTATCGCTTCAATGGTTCCTAAGGCGGCAGCACAACTAACCGGGTGCCCACCAAATGTTGTTATATGCCCTAGAATGGGGTTGTCTTTTAAACTATCCATAATGGCTTTACTACTGGCGAAGGCACCAATAGGCATGCCGCCTCCCAAGCCTTTTGCCAAAACCATAATATCGGGGTTAACATCATACTTTAAGGCTGCAAACCAGTAACCACAGCGCCCCATCCCACTTTGTATTTCATCAAATACCAACAGCGCGCCAACTTCGGTACATCGTTTTCGCAAAGCTTTTAAATACGCCTTATTGGCTGGTTTGTATCCCGCTTCACCCTGAATAGGCTCAATAAATACAGCTGCAGTTTTTGTTGTGATATGACGCAGCTGGTTTTCTTCATTAAAATCTAAATGCCGTATACCTGGCAATAGCGGCCTAAAAGGACGTTTAAAGGATTCTTCACCGAGTAGGCTCAGTGCCCCATGACTGCTGCCATGATAGGCGTTATTAAATGCTATAATTTCTGATCGTCCGGTAAACCGTTTCGCCACTTTCATAGCGCCTTCAATGGCTTCACTGCCAGAATTTACCAGATAAACGCTTTCAATATTTGAGGGAAGAAGTTCAATTAACTTAGACGCCAGTTGTACCTGTGGCGCTTGTATGTATTCGCCATAAACCTGCAAATGCATGTGCTTATTGAGTTGCGCGTTAATGGCCTCCATTACTTTTGGATGCCTGTGCCCAACATTGCTCACGCTAATCCCAGAGATTAAATCAAGATACTTTTTGCCATCAGGCCCATAAAGATAGTTTCCCAATGCATGGTCTACTTCAAGGCCTAAAGGAAAAGAGGAGGTCTGTGCAAGGTTGCGCAGAAACAATTCACGATTACTAATCATCTAGCAAAAGTACTATTCGCGAATGGCTTTAACGCAATGAAAATGTGCTTTTAGCTGATATTCTACGGTCTATGATCTTCTGGGCGCATAGGTGGTCCTTGCCGCGTTTTGCGCATGAGTTCTCTTGTAAACTCCATTTCTGCAAAATAAAGTTTGGCCGTTTTTTGCACGCCAAGAATTTTTAAGAACTGCTGGTGATAGGTCTTTCTTAACTGCGCAATTTTTTCATCATTATCTAGGCGCTCATTCATCAACTTGATGAGTTCGTCATCGCTCAAATCTTCAATTTTTTTGCCATCACTACGCAGGGTCATCATTTTCTCTGCTGTGGCTATGCGCAGCTTTTCAATCTGATTGTCCATTTCATTATAAACTGGCCAGAATTGCTGGGCTTCTGCACTGGTTAAATCAAGCATTTTGGTGATGTATGCCGCTTTCATGGCATCTACTTTTTCTTTTTTCTCACGCAGGTGGCCGTGTGGTTGTGCCCAAGCCATGGCTGTAGCGGCCATCATTGCGGCAATTATCAAGTACTTTTTCATTGTATAAAATCTTCAGATGTTAAGTAATACGTTTCTAAAATTTCGGGTTCTGTGTATTCAAAATACTCTAAAAGGTCATCATCTTCAAAAACAAGTTGTTCTAAGTCTTCATCATCTAAAAACTCTAAATAAGCCAAATCTGCATTTGGGATATAACCATTGGCGGTAAGCGCGATAATATCATCGCTGGTAATATCAGAGGCGCCATTATGCTGCCAAGTAAGCCAGCCAATAGTTACGCAGAGTAAAAGTGAAGCTGCTGTAGCAAGCGTACGGATCCAAATACGTTTGGTAAAAAAGGTGGTTTTGTTGGGAAGTTGTTTTGGTATTTGCTGTAATTGCTCTGCCATAGATTCAAGATAATTTTCTGGCACAGCAAATGGATTTTGCTTGTCTCTAGCGAAGAAGTGTGTATTTGGAACTTTTTGCATTGTTGCTTTGATGAATGTAGTTGGGATTGGTTTAATCTGTGCTTAAAGAAATTTCTATTTTTTTTACGGCATGGTGATAAGAGGCTTTGAGTGCGCCAACTGATGTTTGGAAAATTTCACTCATCTGCTCATAAGTTAATTCTTCAAAATAACGCGTTGTAAAAACAGCACGTTGCTTAGGCGGTAGCGTTGCTATTGCTGCATGAAATTTTGCCTGAATTTGGTCACCATCAAAATAGGCATCAGCTTGTAGATTTGTGAATATGCTGTGCTCATCTGCATCATGCGTTGAGGTATTTTTTTGTGACCGAATAAAACTTAGGGCTTCATTTGTTGCAATGCGGTATACCCAAGTATAAACAGCACTTTGCTGTTTAAAATTAGCGAGTCCTTTCCATATTTTGATATATGTATTTTGGAGGACATCATTGGCGTCTTCATGCGCAGTTACAAGTCGTCTAATATGCCAATACATGCGCTCACTATAAGCCTTAACAATTAAATTAAAGGCCAGCTCATACGCCTCATCGCTTAGGTGTGCGGTGATATTTTCTTGCACTTTTTGCATGGATGCGATTTAGACGCCATTCAAAGTAAAAAGATTAATGCCATCTAAAAAAATATATCCAAGATTTATAAAAGGGTGCTGGCCAAATGAATTTAGAAGTGATTTTTAACAAAAATCAGAAGCTGCCTAGTATTTCTTCTAGTTATCCAACTTTACAATCTACCGCTTATTGATATCAGCAGACCAAAGCCGCCTTAATATTCTATTCTGGTTGTTTGGATTACAGCTTACTCATCAATTCTTTTTGCTCTGCCAGTTTATTTCGCGCACCCGCAATACTTACGTTTAGCTCAAAACCGATGATTAACCCAATGGCGTTAATGTAAATCCAAAGCATGATGATTAATAGCGTACCAATACTGCCATAAAGTTTGTTGTATTGCGCAAAGTTGGTAACGTAAATGCCAAATGCTACAGATGAGATGACAATAAAAAATGTGGCTAAAAGGCTGCCTGGCGATATAAATCGCCAATGTTTAACTTTTGTTGGGCCATAGTTGTAAAGCAGAGATATGCTTAGTAATACGGTAAAGATCAGAACTATTGTTCTGCCAAATTGAAGCAAATCAGCAGCAAAACGCTGTAAATAACTGCGCTCTACAAGCCAGTCAAAAAAGTTTTCGCCTAAACTTACAAGGGCCAAGCTTAAAATGAGCAGAAAACTCAAAGCCAGTGTAAGCAATATGGCGCTGAGATATTGGCCCCAAAAACCCTTAAACTCGATGTTATGAAAGGTGATTGAAAAGTTACTAATAAGCGAAAGTGTTCCATTTGTCGCAAAGATTAGGGTGGTAATCAGAGTAATCCACAAAAGATCTCCACGTTTTATACTAACAATATCAATAATGGTGCTTTCTGCCAACTCATAACTATTAGGTGGCATAATGTCTCTTAAAAGTTGAAATATTTCTTCTTGAAAACCAGAGATGGGCACAAAGGGTATTAACGTGAAAAGAAAAATAACGCCAGGAAAAAGTGCCATGAAAAAGCTAAATGAAATGCTTCCGGCTCGTGTAGACACTGCACCTTGTTGAATTCCGGTAAAAAAGAATGAGAGCACATCATACAAACTGAGACCTTCAAAAAAAGGCAACTTAATGAGTTTCGTTTTTTGGGCAAAAAAGCGAAACACCAGCGTTAAACGCGCAAGTACAAAATGTATATATGCATTAATCTTTTTCAAACGGCCTTCAGGCTAAGGTCCATACTGCGTACACTATGCGTTAATGCGCCAACGGAAATATAATCTACCCCGCACTCTGCATAGCCCCTTATCGTATCTAAAGTTATGCCGCCAGAACTTTCTGTTTCGTACCTGCCATTAATCAGCAATACGGCTTCGCGGGTTTCTTCTAAAGTAAAATTGTCTAGCATAATTCGGTTAACACCTCCAACGCGTAAAACCTCTTCAACCTCAGACATATTTCGGGTTTCTATTTCTATATCGAGATTTTTGCCTTTTTCGCGCAGGTACTGCTTTGTTTTATTAATTGCAGGTGCAATGCCGCCAGCAAAATCGATGTGGTTATCTTTTAGCATAATCATGTCAAACAAGCCTATGCGGTGGTTAGATCCGCCACCCAAAGCAACGGCCCATTTTTCTAAATATCGTAACCCTGGCGTTGTTTTTCGTGTATCCAGAACTTTGGCTTTGGTGCCAGATATGCGTTGTACGTAGGTGTTGGTTTGTGTGGCAATGGCGCTTAAGCGTTGCATAAAATTCAATACCAAGCGTTCTGCGCTAAGCATTTTTTGGCTTGGCCCTTCTACAACAAAAGCGATATCTCCGGTTTGTACATGTGCCCCATCCTGCACTAATACGTTTATTTCAAAGCGTGGATCAATCCTTTTGAAAATGATTTCTGCCAGGCTTACGCCAGCGATAATGCCGTTTTCTTTTACGCGTAATTGTGCTTTGCCAATAGCATCGGCAGGTATACAAGCCAATGCGCTATGGTCTCCGTCTCCAATATCTTCTGCCAGAGCTTGATCAATAAGTTGATACAAGTTCGGGATGTCTTTTAGTGTCATCCGTTTAGGTTTACTTTGCGCAAAGTACCCAACTTTTAAGGGCGGAGCAAAACGTATGAAAATCATTTTTTTAGTTGTGGGCAAAACAACAGAAAGCTGGGTGCAGCACGGTATAGATCAGTATGTGCAGCGCCTAAAACACTATGCTGACTTTTCAGTGGAAGTTATTCAGGATCTTAAACTTGGTAAAAAGGCAGAAGAAGAGCTTTGTCGCTTAGAAGGCGAATTGATTTTAAAGCGCGTAGAGCCTGCTGATTTGTTGGTGGTTTTAGATGAAAACGGACGATCTTATTCTTCGAGAGAACTTGCCAATCAGCTACAGAAATGGATGAATGCTGCACCAAAACGAATTCTTTTTGTGGTAGGCGGGGCTTATGGGTTTAGCCCATCTGTGCTTCAGCGGGCCAATGCAAAGCTTAGTTTGAGTTCATTAACGTTTACGCACCAAATGGTTAGACCCTTTTTTACAGAGCAGCTATATCGGGCATTTACCATATTGAGAGGCGAAAAATATCACAATGATTAACATGCCTACTTTCCTTTTGCTTTCTTTAAATGTGCCACTTTTGATTGCTACCTTGCGGCTTATTCCATCTTCATTCTAATTTATTCATACTAAAGATGGCCAACACCTTTCAGTCCATTTTACATGATCTCCGAGCAGGGCGATTTGCGCCCATTTATTTATTTGATGGTGAGGAGCCTTATTTTATAGATCAGCTTACGCATTACATTGAAGAACATGCCCTGGATGAAGCCGGTAAAGCTTTTGATCAGGTTGTTTTGTATGGTAAAGAGACAGATGTTTTGGTGGTGGTGGATGAGATTAAGCGTTTTCCGATGATTGGAGACCGCAGAGTGGTTATTGTGAAAGAAGCCCAGCAACTCAAAAAGATTGAAGATTTATTGGGGTATGTTAAAAACCCATTGCAGCAAAACATCCTAGTTTTAGCGCATAGCCATAAAAAGATGGATGGCAAAAAAGCCATTACTAAATACTTGCGCCAGCATGCCGTTTATTTTGAAAGCAAAAAACTGTATGATAACCAAGTGCCCGGTTGGATTGAAGAACATTTTAAATCATTTGGCTATCATATAGGTTTAAAAGCCGCTGCATTACTGGCCGAATATGTTGGTAGTGATTTAAGCAGATTACACAATGAAATTGAAAAACTGCGGATTGTCATCCCTGCATCATCAGAGATCACGCCAGAAGATATAGAGCGTAATATCGGTATCAGCAAAGACTATAACAACTTTGAACTGGTTGCGGCTCTTGCACATAAAGACATCCTTAAGGCCAATAAAATCATCAAGTATTTTGATGAAAACCCCAAAGAGCACCCTATTATGGCAACCATCTCAGTGTTGTATAATTATTTTACAAAGGTGATGTTGGTACACGTTGCTAATACCAATGACAGCGGCCGCTTGGCCACGATGTTACGGGTGCATCCCTTTTTTGTAAAAGATTACCAAATTGGCGCCCGCAATTACACATTGAATAAATTGGTTCGAATTATTCATTATTTGCGTGAGGCGGATATGCGCAGCAAAGGCGTAAACAATACTTCAACATCAACATACGATCTCTTACGTGAACTCCTTTTTAAAATCCTTCACTAATTAATTGGTTTAAGGTTTAGGCTTAAAGCTTTTACACATGCGCAACAAAAAACCTTGCGCTTCTCATAATTGATGCTAAAAAGAAAAGCCCGCTGTTGTTGCGGGCTTCTCACAAATAATTATTCAGGTAGCTTTTTAAGCTTCGTCTATGGCATAATAAAGTTCAGTTTCCCAAGTGCTTGTGTCACTGCTTTGGCTGGGGCCAACAACAAAAACTTCAAAAACAACTTTGCCCATTTTAAGATTATTGGCTGCAAAATATTCCATCATGGCTTCGTGGGCTTCTTTTAAGTCTACATAGCTGCCATAATGCACAAGCTTTACACACGCACCTTCAAAGGTGTTTCCCTTTTTTACTATTTCATTTCCCGGTTTATTGCTGTAACAGGGTATACCTAAATTAAAAACTGTACTGTCATTTGCTTCGTCCCAATAGGTATAAATGCTCTGTAATGCGCCAGTTACATTGGCCATATCTTCACCCAAATAATCGGTAATAGTTTTAATGGCATTTTCATAAAAAACATCACTCATACTTGCGCTAATAGACATTTGGTGGGTAGTGTAGTACATGGCCGTTGGTTTTAAGTCCATGCGCGTAAAAGTGAATTTCGGCTTTCTTTCTTCAATTACAGTTTTTAAGTTAAGAAGTCCTTTTTCAAAATCAGGACCTATTGCGTCATCCATTTGTGCGGCCAAAAACCTGAATAAAAAGGGCATTTCGCCAGAAAAACCCCAAGTGACTTCTGTGCCGCCATCTTTTGGGGTAAACGTCCAAGACCCATTAGAACTGCCCATACCATCAAAATTAATTTGTGTTTTCACCGAAGTATTCGGCACTGCTTCAATAATGCGCATATTGCCACTACCTTCAGTTTCACTAACCCAGCTATAGGTAGCACCCTCGCCTTGTGTTATATCACCAAAAGACACAGACATGGCAGTGTCTTTTTCAAACCACACGCTCCAGTTTGGCCAGGTTTTAAAGTCACTTACTTCGGCATAAATAATTTCTGGCGTGGCATCAATAAACACACTTCTGCTTACATTGTATTTGCCATCAAGGGTGGCTAAAATAATGGTGCCAACAATAGCAATTGCCAGAACCACAACAAGGATAATTTTAAGAGCTCTCATGTTTTTGCGATTTAATTCGGCAAAAGTAAATTTTTAAAATTCCAGTCGCTATGCATGGCTTAATCACTTTGGGCTATTGTACTATCTTGCCACTTAAATTTTTACCATTTAGAAATTAATATGAAGCAATTAATCTTAGCAGTAAGCACCGTAGCAATGATTACAGCATGTAAAAATGATCCTGCTACGCCACAGCAGGAGACGCAAGAAGAATTTGTATGGCAAGCAGACCAGTTTGCTGATATACGTGTATTGCGGTATCAAGTTCCTGGTTGGGATCAATTAACCCCGCAGCAGCGCATGTTGGCATACCATTTAAATGAAGCAGGTTTGGCGGGTAGAGATATTATGTGGGATATGAATTACCGGCATAATCTTGAAATTCGCAAGGCTTTAGAAACCATTATTCAACAGTATTCTGGCGATAAAACGAGCAAGGCCTGGGAAGATTTTATGGTTTATGCCAAGCGTATCTTTTTTGCCAATGGCATTCATCACCACTATAGCAATGCAAAAATGCTACCTGAATGCTCGCGCGAATATTTTGTTACGCTGTTAGAAGCATCTGGTGCAAACCTAGATTCAGACATTATTGATATTCTTTTTGATCCATCACGCGATGCAAAAAAAGTAGTTAAATCTGGTGATGGCGATTTACTTTTAGAGAGTGCCGTAAACTTCTATGCCCCAGACATTACCCAAGCAGAGGCAGAAGCTTACTATGAAAGCCGTATAGATAAAAATGACCTCGAAGCCATTTCTTGGGGCTTAAACGCTACCCTCATCCGTGATGAAAATGGAAACCTTGTAGAAGATGTATGGTACGCAGAGGGTAAATATGGTTCAGCAATAAAAAAGATCATTGAACACCTAGAGCGTGCGGTAACTTATGCAGAAAATGAGCCGCAGGCTGAGGCGTTAAAACTGTTGATTGATTACTATCGCACGGGAGATTTAAAAACGTGGGACGACTATAATATCGCTTGGGTAGAAGCTACAGAAGGTGATGTAGACTATATCAACGGCTTTGTTGAAGTTTATAATGACCCACTTGGCTATCATGGTAGCTATGAAACCATCGTACAAATCAAAGATTTTGAAGCCACAGAGCGCATGGCCGTAGTAGCCAATAATGTGCAGTGGTTTGAAGATCATGCGCCCATTATGGATGAGCACAAAAAGGCAAGTGTAACTGGTGTAACCTATAAAATGGTTACCGTTGCTGGTGAGGCTGGTGATGCATCGCCATCTACGCCTATAGGTGTAAACCTGCCAAATGCCAACTGGATTCGGGTAAAGCACGGTAGCAAAAGCGTGAGTCTTGCCAATATAGAACATGCTTATGAAGAGGCCAGCGGAAGCGGCTTTTTAGAAGAATTTGCCTTTACCACAGAAGAGGTAGAGCGCGGTAAAAAGTATGGTAGCCTCGGTAGTGCCATGCATACGGCATTGCATGAGGTAGTTGGGCATGCCTCAGGGAAAATCAATCCAGGTGTGGGCACACCAAAGGAAACCATGAAGCAATATGCAAGTACCTTAGAAGAGGCGCGCGCAGACCTTGTTGCGCTGTATTACATTATGGACCCCAAGATGCAAGAGATTGGTTTAATGGAGAATGATGAGGCAGGTAAGGCAGAATATGATGGCTACATACGCAACGGTATGATGCTGCAATTAAGAAGGCTCAAGCCAGGGGAGGTTCTAGAAGAAGACCATATGCGTAACCGCCAATTGGTGGCCAGTTGGGCCTATGAGCAGGGGATGGCTGATAATGTTATCGAAAAGAAGGTGGTAGAGGGCAAAACCTATTTTGTGGTGAACGACTATGCCAAGCTTCGCGAGATCTTTGGCCGATTGCTGCGCGAAATTCAGCGCATAAAGAGTGAGGGTGATTTTGAAGCGGGCAAAGCTTTGGTAGAAGGTTATGGCGTTCAAGTTGATCCAGATTTGCATGCTGAAGTTTTGGCGCGTAGCGCGAAACTTAATATTCCTCCCTACAATGGTTTTATCAACCCCATAATGACGCCCATTATGCAAGATGGTAAAATGGTGGATGTGGAAATTTCATTCCCAGATGATTTTATCGGACAAATGCTATACTACGGAGAGAATTATTCTTTTCTCTAAGTTATATCAGATAAAGCACGCAAACCCCGATTTATTCGGGGTTTTTTTATGGTCAATAGCGGAAAAAACATGTTTTTATTGAAACTCCGTTGGCGTTTATTTATTTACCCTAGTTTACTTAATAGTTAGAATTAAATGCGGGTGGCTTATTAAGGAAAATATCCCCAACAGTTGTTTAAATAGTTATCATGGCCTACAACCGTGCCGGCTAATTTCTGCATCTTCGCTATCCTAAATTAAACACCTATGTGGGCAGATATATTAACAGCAGAAGGCCTTGTTGCCTTGTTGACGCTTACCTTCTTAGAAATAGTACTTGGCGTTGATAACATCATCTTTATTAGCATTCTTACCAATAAGTTGCCTCAAGATATACGGCCCAAAGCCCGTACAGCAGGTATAGGTTTGGCTCTTATTTTTAGGGTGATTATGCTGTTGGGTATCACATGGATTATTGGTTTTACAAAACCCTTGTTTACATTATTTGAGCACACCATAACCGGCAGAGATGCGGTTCTGTTTTTGGGTGGGCTTTTTCTGTTGGCAAAAAGCACCAAAGAGATCCATCACAAAATAGACCTTGATGAAGACCCGCATTCAAGGTCTGCGAAAAAGTCAGTTAACTCTTTTGCTGGGGCCATAATTCAGATTGCTTTGCTGGATATTGTTTTTTCTTTTGACAGCATCTTAACCGCCATCGGCATGACCCGCAATCTCCCCATAATGATTATTGCAGTTGTTATTTCGTTGGTAATCATGCTCATTTTTGCCAGTAGAATAGCAGCCTTTATAGAAAAACACGTCTCACTTCAGATTCTGGCGCTTAGCTTCCTCATCCTTATTGGTTTTACGCTAATTGCTGACGCAGCTCATTTTGAGGTACCAAAAGGCTACGTATATTTTGCGGTAGGTTTTTCACTATTGGTAGAAATTGTGAACATGCGGGCAGACCGAAAAAAAGTCACAGAAAAGCCGTAGCTAAAGCCTAATTGCAAAAAAAATATAAGTCATGAAAAAACAAGTTAGCGCAATAGTTATGATTGCAACGCTTTTTGGATGCGGAAGCAAAAACACAAATCTAAAAACGGTAGACTATGTAGATGCCGAACGTTACATGGGCAAGTGGTATGATATTGCCAGCTTTCCGCAGCGTTTTCAAAAAAACTGTACGTGCACTACCGCAGAGTATGTGCAAATAGATGCCGAAACCATCAAGGTTTATAATCGCTGTATTGACGCAGAAACAGGAAAAGTAAAGGATGTTGCTGGCAAGGCATTCATCGCAGATAAAACCACAAACGCCAAGCTTAAAGTTCAGTTTTTTTGGCCTTTTAAAGGCGATTACTGGATTATTGAATTGGCTGAAGATTACAGCTACGCTGTGGTAAGCGAACCCGGTAAAGATTATTTGTGGATTTTATCTCGTACCCCACAAATGCCTGAAGACCAATTTCAAGGAATTATAAAAAGGTTAAAAGAAAAGGGGTTTGACACAGACCGCATTGTACGCACACCACAAAACTGTGATGTACAATAAGGCATTTGGCAAAACCCAATAATGAGGATTTTTCAATAGCCGAACCTATATTTTGGAGTTTATGGCCCGCTATTCCTTGTTGATTTTTACAAAGTATCGTTTGTCTTTAAGATCTACCTGAATGATTAACAACCCCATTGGCAGGTCTTGTAGATGGCTTAATTTCAATAGATTGTTTTCAAGATAAGCGTTTTGTTGCCAAAGTAATTGCCCCTGCGCGTTGTAAATGCTTAGGGCCGCATCTTGGTCAACTATCTCAGGTAAACTAATCGTTAAGGCATTTGCCACAGGGTTTGGGTATGCCAAAACTTCTTCTTGGCTTTTAAATTCAGTTACTGCCATTGCACTTTGTTGATATATGCGCACATAGTCAATAACCATTTCACTTTGTGTAAAAGAGGGTTGTATGCTAGGCTCTATCGCGATGTTGAGCAGTAAATATTGGTCGGTAGTAAATGGCCAAGTGTTGGCGTCTTTAACAGCGGGGTTATAAACGTAATGCACCACGCTATCAACGCTAAAAACCATTTTGGTGGGGCTCCAGTCTAATGCATACACATGATATGCTGAGCTGGCCGTTGGTATGGTTTGTCCTCCTTTATTGGTGGTGCCGCCAAAGCTGCTTGGGGTATGCATGGCACTTTGCACATAGTTTTGGTTGTTTCCCCAATGCTCCATAATGTCAATCTCGCCGCATGCCGGCCAAGGTGTGGTGCCAAAACCTTGGTTGTCCCAATAGGCGCCATTTTCGTTGATATTCTTACCAAGCATCCACATCGCTGGCCATGTGCCTATGCCAGAGGGTAAAATGGCACGAATTTCTACGCGGCCGTAGGTAAAGGCAAATTTTGAGTTTAGGCGCGCAGAAGTATGTGTTTTGGTAAAGCCTTGGTCAGTAAAGGTTTCTTTTTTTGCAACGATGTGTAAGTTGCCATTATTTACATAACTATTATCTGTGCGGTTGGTATAGTGTTGTATTTCGCCATTGTACCAGCTTCCATTTTGAGGTAATTGGGTTTGATGAAACCATTTAGAGGTATCTATGGCGCCACTGCCATTAAACTCATCAGACCAAATAAGTTGATCATAAACAGGTGGGGTAGGCAGTGTGCCATCGTAAAAAACATCGTCTATATAGGCCAGCACATGATCTGTGTTATTTTCACCATTCACCTGAATAACCACACGGTTAAAATCTACGCGCTGGGTTGGGGGAGGTGAAGTAGGGTCCAGATTAATATAAGCATCATTTAAAAAATCAAAGCTTACGGTTTGCCATTGGTTTAGCACAATAGGTTTAATGATTTCACTTTGCGTAGCCCAAGGCGAACCCTGCATGCCATCTTGCAACTTTAAAGACACTTGGTTGGGTGCAGAACCTGTTAGGCCACTGCTGGGTACATAAATCTTAAAAGAGAAAGTATGGTTGGTAGTTAAATCAAAGTTCTGTGGTACATCAAAGCGCACATTGGCGTATTGTCCTCCTTGATCATGGTATTCTAATACATTCGCAGAGGTGTTTATGCCAACGGCATAGGGGTTTGCTTTACTGGTATTCAACCCGCAGTCATCGCCATACCATGTGGTAATGGTTCCGTTTCCTTCAAAGTCATCTGTAACAGTTTGTGTTTTGGCCACAAGCGGCAAGCACAACATAATAGGCAAAATGTGACGTGTAAAATTCATCAGCATAGACCGTTTATTGGTTTTCATCATTTCATTTTTTCAGTCCGTTAATATAGAACATAGATTTTTGCTTATTAGAAGCATTAAAAGATCAAATAGACGTTTTTAACGGTACTTATAAATCCACTTAAAATAATCTTCAAGCACCGTGAGGTTGGCATCTTGATTGGCTGCCGTACCAAAAAGATTTTCGCCAGTTTGCACAAAAGTTATAGCTTCATCTGCAAGTAAGGCTTTAAAAATAGCAGCGGCAAAATCGTACTGGGCTTCATTGTTCATGGTTTCTTTTTCAAAGTGAAAAATATTGTCACCAATACGGATTTTAGTTGGACCGGCATTGAGCATATTTTTACTAGGTTCTGTGGCGATATATACTTCATCTCCGCGCCAGTTGTGTACAATTATAAAATTGAGATAAGCCAGAGAGTCGCTGCGCAAACATTTGCCAAAGCGGTAAACGGTAAACCCCGCCTCAGGTAAAT
>CAYQDW010000002.1:39634-65646 GCA_964416385.1 uncultured Cryomorphaceae bacterium
TCGCTGCGCAAACATTTGCCAAAGCGGTAAACGGTAAACCCCGCCTCAGGTAAATCTTGTCCCCAATAATAAAAAGCACGGGTATTTTTAAAGTACAAAGTGGTACTGTTTTGTGCCGAAAATGATCTTTCTGAAAGGTTGTAGACTTGTTTTTTAGCGGGAAAAAGCAAGGCCAGCAGCAGCACCGCACTGACAAAAATCACAACCAGAGTCTTTAATTTTTTCTCCATCTTCCACCACTCAAACAATCTGTAAACCGCGTTGTTCCCATACGGTATGAAAGAAAACCCAACCGCGATTATTGTAGGTGCTGGTATCGCTGGCATCGCCACAGCTATTAGGCTTTCAGTGAAGGGCTATCGTGTTAAAATCTTTGACGCTAACCCTTATGCAGGTGGTAAGCTCACGCAAATTCAATTAGGAAATTATCGTTTTGATGCCGGCCCGAGTCTGTTTACCATGCCTGGTTATGTAGATGAACTTTTCGCCCTTGCGGGCAAAGATCCCAGACAATACTTTAATTACAGCCGCAAAGATGTTGTTTGCAATTATTTTTGGGATGACGGCCAAACCCTTACCGCTTGGGGGCAAAAAGAGGCATTTGCTGAGGCTGTTGAAAATGCTGGCTTAGGCAACGCAAAAGATGTGCTTGATCATTTAGAATACAGCGCCTTTCTCTTTGATAAAACCCACAAATTTTTTCTAGAACGTAGTTTGCATAAAGTTGGGAGCTACACAGACCCGCAGGTTTTGGGCACTTTGGCTGCCGTGCACAAGTTGAGCCTGCTCAATACCCTAGATGGTGTTAACCGCAAGCGCTTTAGAAATCCTAAAATGGTTCAGCTGTTTAACCGCTATGCCACGTATAATGGTAGCAGCCCCTACTTGGCGCCAGGTGTTATGCAGATTATTCCGCACTTAGAATACAATGTTGGGGCGTTTATTCCTAAAGGAGGTATGCATGCCATTACCCAAAGTTTGGTAAAACTTGGTGAAGATTTAGGCGTAACGTATCTTCTCAATGAGCGGGTTAATACTGTAGATTTTAATGGTAGCAAAGCCACAGGTATACAAACTGAAAAAGGAGCTTATAAGGCAGACTTGGTGGTGATAAACGCGGATATAAAACCAGCCTATAATCATTTGCTAAAGGCCTTGAAAAAACCAGATAAGCAGCTAAAACAAGAGCCTAGCAGTAGCGCATTAATCTTTTATTGGGGGATTAAAAAGTCGTTTCCGCAATTAGATCTTCACAATATTTTCTTTAGCAATAACTACGAGGCAGAGTTTGATTATCTCTTTAAACGCCTTGACGTTTATGATGACCCCACAGTGTACATCAACATTACCAGCAAAGATGTACCAGAAGATGCACCAGATGGTTGCGAAAATTGGTTTGTGATGGTAAACGTGCCTTATAACAACGGCACCCAAGCTTGGGATGATATTATTAAACGCACAAAGGCAGCAATTCTTAAAAAGTTGGCACATGTGTTAGGTGAAGATATTGAGCCTCTAATTGAAGTAGAAGACATTTTAGAACCGCGTACTATCGAAAGCCGCACATCCTCTTTTGGTGGTGCGTTGTATGGCAGCAGTAGCAATAACATGTTTAGTGCTTTTTTGCGTCATCCCAACTTTACCAAGCAAAGCCCCAATTTGTTTTTCTGTGGCGGTAGCGTTCACCCTGGCGGGGGCATACCGCTGTGTTTGCTAAGCGCCAAAATTGTTGGTGATTTGGTTGAGAGCGCTAAACCATAACCACTTAACAAGAGGCCGCTTTGAAGTATAAAAGCTTGATATAGGGTCTCGCAAAGCATAATCACCGCTAAAGTTAGGTGTGCCACATTAGTAAAAAGCCTTCTATGCATGTTAGGCGTACCCTTTAATGGTTTTAGCTATTCACTAAAGGCGCAGGAAATATTGTTGATATCAAGCATTTATAAAAGCTTTTAAATAAAGTCATGAAAACATTGTATGTATTTTTGCCGCCAAAGCACAAACACCAAATTTTTGGTTTATAAATGCAAGATGAGGTTTTGGGCTTTTATTTTTTTTGAAAACAATAGAGATCATCTTCCGTACGAAAACATTAGCCATTAAACAATAAATTCAATATTACTTGTCTCAGCCACGTAACGCCATATATATCATTGCAGTTCTTCATCTGGTGGGCATTTTTGGGTTAAACAGCGGTTTGCGCGAGTTTTTTAGTCTGCTCACACCGGTAAATCTGTTAGTAGCCGCCGGATTAATGATTTATTCTACCTCAGGACTAAATGCTAAGGGAGTTTTTGGTTTGTTATTTGTTGTTCTGAGCGGTTTTGCAGTAGAATGGGTTGGTGTAAACACGGGGTTCCCATTTGGTAATTATGCCTATGGTACGGTGCTCGGCCCCAAAGTTGGTAATACGCCATTGCTCATAGGTGTAAACTGGGGCTTGTTGGCATTTACGAGTCTTTTAATTGCCAGGCGTATAACGTCTAACGTTCTATTTATTAGCATTATCGCTGGGGCCTTAATGATGGGGCTAGATATACTTATAGAACCCGTAGCCATTCAAACAGGTATGTGGCATTGGTATGGCGAGCATCCGCCACTTCAAAATTATATTGCGTGGTTTGTTATTGCCACGGTATTAACAGGAGTCTTGCATAAGTTGGCGCCAACAATTACAAATGAGGCTAGCGTTGGTTTTTATACCATACAAGTGGTGTTTTTTGCGGTAATGAATTTGTGCTAAGTGGTGTAGTTAAAAAATTCAACGCTTTATTTTTTTTTTGATTTTCAAGACGCTTCTTACGGACAAATAATAATTCTCAAAAAATAAAAGCCCCATCTATATTTAGACAGGGCTTTAATACTTGTAAAGAGCGTCTACTTTTTTTTCTTTTTGAGCTGCTCAATCTCTTTCTTTAAATTCTCAATTTCATCTTCTGCTGCTCTTAGTGCTTCTTTTTCAAATGCTTTTGCTTCGGTTTCAAATTCGCTTTCAAAATCATTCCATTCTTCTGCATCGCGCCACTCTGTGTCTTCATCACCTGTACAATCCATACATGCCAGGCCATTCTGCGTCATCACCCAAGTGTGGGCAACCATATTACCTTCCCAAGTATTGGTTACATTTTCGATATCGTGCAATAAATCAATTGTAGATTCATCCAGATAAACGCTGTGCCCAACAGGCAGATAAAGCGCCACCTCTAAATTTTGACCTCTAAATTTTTCATCAAAAGGAATGGTAAAATAATCACCAACACTAATTATACTGTCTTGCAACTCATTAAAAAAAGTAAAGCGTTTTGCGCGTTTTCTGGCGTCTAACCTGGTTAAGCCATGGCTCTCACAAATAATTTCCATGTAAGGATCTGCCTGATCTGTTTTACGTATATCTACGGTAACAAATCCCAATAGCTGTGCTTTTTCAGTTATCGTCCAATCAAGATCAATAGGGCGTTCATCATCCAAGTATTCTGCCACGCGTAATGCATAGCTTTTGTGTGCGCTGCCCAGTTCTATAACTTCATTATATGCGGCTTCGCGCGAAAATTCTCTGCCCAGCGAGATGCCCGAGATAACTATAAAAATGACACCAACGATAGAAACTATGGCCAAACTTGCAGATACATAAGTGAATTGCGGACGATAGTTAAACAAGATCCGCATCCCCAATAAAATTAAACCAATTATTGGTGCTAACGCCAAAAGTATGCCGCCAACCACGAGTAAAAAGGTAAAACCGGATGAAGGCATCAACGCGTTGAGGTAGTCTGAAATGATGCCCCAATCAACCAATGCACCTTGAATGTGGAAGTTATTGCCAAGAAATAGACTAAACAAAACGATGAGCACAATAACCCCGGCAACCATGAGTATGCCACCTATAAATTTAAGTGCAAAAAGCAGTGCATATCGCGCTACAGAGAGCACAGCGGTAACAATTTCTTCTAGGGTATTGCGTATAGAACTTCCAGTGTTTTTGAATTTTCCGTCTTTGCGGTAATTTTCAAAGCGCTCTTTTACATCGCGCATTTCTTCTTTTACGGTGCGCTCTATATTACCTATGTTAATAGGCTCTCCACGCATTTGTAGTTTTTGCGCGGTGGTTTTAGCCTCAGGCATTACAATCCACAAGATTATGTAGAACAGAAAACCGGTGCCGAGACCAAAAAATAGGGCCACCCAAACAAGGCGAATCCAGATTGCGTCAATACCGAAATATGCTGCTAATCCGCCAGAAACACCGCCTAAAATCTTGTCATCAGGATTTCTAAACAACCTTTTAGGCCCTGCATAGGTGGCGTTAGTTTTTGCGGATGCACTGTTGGTGGAGGTGCCGGCAGTCTTTTCCTCATCTTCATCCACGGCATAGTCTTCTGGGCTACCCATAATGCTGATCACCTCGTCTATATCTGCACGATTGATAACTTGTTTGCCAGAAGTGAGTTTTTGCTGCAGTAATTCTGCTATTCTAGCCTCTATATCTGCAATGATTTCTGCGCGTTCCTCGGCATTGCTAAATTGTTTGCGCACAGCGCTGAGATAATCATTAAAGTGCTGGTAGGCATCTTCATCAACGTAAAAGATAATTCCAGCGAGATTAATATTAATGGTCTTATTCATTTTTAAGGTTATTTGGATGTTGTCACTTCTACGGCATGTACCAGTTCTCGCCATGTAGCATCAAGCTCTTTTAAAAAGGTTTTTCCTTGTGCGGTAATGGCATAATATTTACGCGGTGGGCCACTCTTACTTTCTTCCCATCTGTATGTAAGTAGTCCGGCATTTTTTAACCGCGTAAGTAGGGGGTAGAGGGTACCTTCAACAACAATCATTTTACCTGCTTTTAATACATCAATGATGTCAGAAGTGTACGCGTCTCGTTGGTTGAGTATGCTTAGGATACAAAACTCAAGAACCCCCTTTCGCATTTGCGCTTTTGTATTCTCTATGTTAATACTCATGTTACTGGGTTTAGTCGGTTAGCTTAAAATCGCCATACACACTCATAAAAATGCCGCTGCCATCTTCATCTTCAATAACAAAGTGTGCTTCAGTAAAGGTGTCTCCCTTTTTGTTAGAGAAAATCCACACCCGGGTAGATTCATCATCAGAAGTGTCATCGCTTAAGTCAATTTGCTTGTAACCAAGCTTGGTAAGCCGTTTGTAAATGCGTTTCATCAAGGTCTTGTCTTCGTGCTCGTTACCTATAAGCATTACTTTAACCTTTTTTACATCGCCTTTTAAATACTTGATTTGATCATTCCATTCAAGATCTGTATCAATATTTTGCAGCATTTGCTTGTTTAATGATAGCGTGAAGATGTTTTCTTCATCTTCTAACTCTTGGTAGATGACATCTGCTGCGTTGCTTTTTTGTGCTGCCACAAAAAGCGTTGTTGTGGCCAAAATCAAAGAGAGCATGAGTGTTTTCATTTTGTGCTTTTTAGTGTTTTTGTGTGGTGACCGCTTTGGTCGTTTTTGTGTTTTGATGGAACAAAAGTAAAAAAGATATAGTACTGTGCAATACATAGTACTAAAATTTATTTAGTATTAGTCATCACAAAGTACTCTTGGCAATTACTTATGTTGCGCTAAATGGCCTGTAGGATTGCAAGAGTGCCAATAAAATGCGTTTTGTATTTGGCAACAAAAATTAAGAAGTACCTAAACTTTTAAGGAGGGAGATTATGAGCTATGATCTGAAATGATAACCCATTTGCCATTTTGTAGTGCCCAAACTAAGGTGTAATGACCGGAGAGTGTATCTGTTGTACGGTAGAGTTGCCATGACCCAGCTACCCAATAATGCATTTTGCCAAGCGGCCGCATCTGTTTGTTGATAAACTTTAAGGTACCCATCTTTTCTTTGTTGGGATACGCTATTTTGTAGTTGTCAAGCACCTTTTGCCAGCCGTAACTCAAACCCTTACTGCCGATAAACACTAGCGAGTCACTTTGTTGGTAAGGCGCCATGAAGGCTTCTAAGTCGCCATTATTCCAAGCCATTTCTTGAGAATGCATTTGTGTGCCAATAATTTCTTTTGCTGATTGTTGATCTTTAGGCGTGCATCCAAGTATTAAGAGGAAAAGTAGAATAGGGGCAGTTCTCATAAGTATCTGTTTTTTATGATGGATAAATGATGCAGCCCATGACCAGAAATCATAAAGCACAGGGCGCGTACCGAAACTATACTATTACTAGCTGTTCCTGTTTGTGCGTGCGTATGTTTAGGAAAAGCAGCAAAATATTTGATGGTAAGTGCCCGCGTTGCTAGAAACAAGTCAATTAATGATGCAAGCGGTAATGCATCACTCTGTGCGGGCTTTATATAATCGTCTTGCTCAAAACCGGGTAGGGGTGTCTTATCGTTGCGTGCAATACGCACCGCACGATATAGAAAGATGAGTTCAGTATCAATACAATGTTGTAGCACTTCGTTAATACTCCATTTTTCTGGTGCGTAGCGATGTGTGCCATACTCCGGAGAAATTGATAGCAATGTTTTTACCATTTCATCACGGCTGTGTTGTAGGGCCGCTAAGCCATCTGCCTGTGGTACTAAATCAATGTAATGGGCATAAAATGCTGCATATTCATGCGATTCTGGCGGTTGCATCAAAGGTTCTTTAAGTGTTCTTCATAAGCCTCGCCAGACATATCAGACCGTAACGCTTCGTTATTTATGTCGGCTCTTTTTTTAAAAAATTGAAA
Source organism: uncultured Cryomorphaceae bacterium (assembly GCA_964416385.1). Lineage (GTDB taxonomy): Bacteria > Bacteroidota > Bacteroidia > Flavobacteriales > Schleiferiaceae > JAUHWL01. The sequence continues at coordinate 46,350 of CAYQDW010000002.1, forward strand.
GTCTTCCGCGCTTACCGGTTCACTTTCGCCACAAATCGGACAAGCGATATGGTGCTTTTTAGAAACCGGAATTATTGGAATGAAAAACAACGAAAACCAATTTTCGTGAGATTTTAAAAGCCAAAACCTGGTGTTAGAACACCTTGGGCAAGTACGCTCAGTAACTGGCCCGTAGATTTTTTCTTTAGGAGAAAAGCCAAATATAAATATCATGGTTAGGGGTTTATTGCATCAAAAAAGCCGTCTAAAATTCGCCAGCCGTTGGGTGTGTATATACACTCAAAACGAAGTGCATCGCCTTCGGGCTCTTCTTCGTCAGGTAGATTTACCGTATAAAAACATGTTATAATGCCAATGTCTGGAAAGTTCTTATTGGGCGCAAAGGCACACATATCAAAAGAAAAAGATGTGCCTGCATCTTTACTTTGTTGATACAACGCTAAAATACGACTGCATTCTTGTTCATAATCAAGTCGCACATCATGGTAATCTCGTGTTGCATCATACTTTATTTCTTCTCGTATGTACTCAGGTAAATTTTGAAGTTGGTCTACGTAAGAGGTATATGCAACCAGATCAATAAATTCATTTTTAAGCTGTTGGTTACCACTTAGAACCATTTCAAAAATGTATGCACCATAAGCATTGTAATCTGTGGTGTTGTTTTGCGCGCCAGCTGTAAGGCCCAATACCAACGCTATTATAGCAAAGATGGCTTTTAGCATATCTTGTTAGTTCAGGCTTAAAAATAGGAAAGCTGTGCAAATCTTAAAATCTGGTTTTACGCTAACCTAATTTTTGCAATTAATCAATGTGTTATAAAAACTCAAGGCGTACGCATTATTTCTTAGCCACCCAGAAAAAAGTAAAAAAAGAAAGGTTGCCCGTAAAGACAACCTTCTTGCTATGCTACTACATGTTAGCATATTAATGAATGGCAATTTCTAATGGTGCTTTTGGCTTTACTTCCTCCTTTTTGGGGAGAACGATTTTTAGAATGCCATTTTCATAATTGGCGCGGATCTGCGTTTCGTCAATTTCATTTTCTGGTAAATTAAAAACGCGTTTAAAAGACGATAGGGTAAATTCCTGATGGGTGTAATGCTTTTGGCTCGTTTCTTCTGTTGAAGTATGTTCTGCAGCTACTGTAAGCGTATTGTTTTCAATCTTTATCTTGAAATCATTCTTCTCAAAACCGGGAACCATAAAAGCTAAACCATAGCTATCTTGGTCTTCAACAATGTTAACCGCTGGCTTTCTCACTGCTGAGGCTGTTGTATGCGGATTAAAGAGGTCATCGTTAAACAGATTGTTTACTACGGTAGGAAAGTCTACCAATAAGCCGGGGAGATTTCTTCGTGTTCTCATGCTGTATGTGTTTTTAAATTGATTTTTTTGAATTTGGTGATAGAATAAACAACTGTAATGCCAATTACCATATTCACACAGTTCCTAAAACACAAGCAGTCATTAAGTCAGTTTGCGGTTGTAAATCGCGTCAAAATGTCGTCTTAAGTAGAGGCTTTACTGCCTTTATTGGTTCGATGCTTTTACTAATTTGCCCCTTTAATTAAAAAAGCCGGATGAAGAAAAAGATGTTGTTAATAATGGCTTTGGCGCTCATTATGGCCATGTGCACCACTGTGCCGCTTACCGGGCGAAAGGGCCTTGCATTAATTAATAGCAATGAGCTAAATCAGATGAGCTTTCAGCAATATGAAAAGCTTAAACAAGAGCAAGTACTTAGTTCAGATCGCGCAAAAGTTCAAATGATAAATAAGGTTGGTTTGCGCATTCAAAATGCAGTAACGCAATTTTTAAAAGACAACGGCTATGCAGAGGTACTCGATGGATTTGCCTGGGAGTTCATTTTAATTGAAGATCCTGCTGTAAATGCCTTTTGCATGCCCGGCGGCAAGGTTGCGTTTTATACCGGTATTTTACCCTACTGTAAAGATGAAAACGGCATTGCGGTGGTTATGGGCCATGAAGTTGCTCATGCTATAGCGCAACATGGCAATGAACGGATGAGCCAAGCGATGCTACAACAGTTAGGTGGCGTTGCCTTAAATGTTGCTTTGGCTGAAAAGCCTGAACAGACCCAAACGCTCTTTAACCAAGCTTACGGATTAAGCACGCAATTGGGTGTGTTGTTACCATTTAGTCGTAAACATGAAAGTGAGGCTGATAAGCTTGGCTTGTATTTTATGGCTATGGCGGGATATGACCCTCAAGCTGCACCCGAATTTTGGCAGCGTATGCGCCAAAGTGGTGGACAAAAACCACCAGAATTACTAAGCACCCACCCCAGTGACGAAACACGCATTGCCAATCTCAATACGCATATGCCGCAAGCCTTAATCTATTACAACCAATCAAAAAAGCAATAAGTGAATTTAAATCCCATCATATTATCCATTCCAATTTTTTTCTTGCTGATTGCTATTGAGTTGTTGTACAGCTGGTTCTCTAAAAAAGGAATGTATCGGTTGGGTGATGCTTATGCCAACATTGGTTGTGGCATTTTTGAACAGGTTACAGGCATTTTTGTAAAAGTTATTGCTGTGGGCTTATATGCGCTCGTTTATCAGAACTTGCGCATTTTTGACATTCCCGTAAATGGCTGGACCATCTTCCTACTTTTTCTTGGTGTAGACTTTACCTATTATTGGGCGCACCGCTTCAGTCATGAAATCAATTTATTTTGGGTTGGGCATGTGGTGCATCACCAAAGTGAAGATTACAACTTAAGCGTGGCTTTGCGCCAGGGGGCCTTGCAAAAACTCTTTACAGCGCCTTTTGCGTTACCACTAGCTCTTTTGGGTTTTAGTGATGAATGGTTTTTATACATCAGCGCTTTTAATACCCTTTACCAATTCTGGATTCATACAGAGGCCATTGGCAAACTCGGGCCGTTAGAATGGGTGCTGAATACCCCTAGTCATCATCGTGTGCATCACGGTCGCGACCCAAAATACATCGATAAGAACCATGCGGGTAGTCTCATTATATGGGATCGATTGTTTGGCACTTTTCAAGCCGAAGAAGAGCGCCCGCACTACGGCATTACCAAGCCAACTGAAACTTATAATCCAGTAAAAGCCCATTGGCTACCCATTAAGCAATTGATGCAAGATGTGCAGCGCGTTAAAGGGTGGCACAAGCTCAAAATGTTATTTATGCCGCCAGGTTGGTTTCCAAAGGCGCATGGCGGGTTTCAACCTCCACCTCAAATTGATGATAAGACCTACCAAAAGTTTGAATTTAAAGTTCCAAATAGATTGGGCGTATACCTGTTGGTGCAGTTCGTTTTTTTACTTGGGTTTACTGCTTATTTTCTCTTCACATATCCGCAAAACAGTCAAATTCAAAATATCATACAGGCGTTGTTCATCTTATTTAGTCTGCTTACCATTGGCGGATTATTTGAGCAGCGCAAGTGGGCCTTGTGGCTTGAAATACCAAGATTATCATCTTATATTTTGATGTTAAAAGCTTCATCATTATTTATTTACAGCGCTATTTTGCTTTTTGTTACCATTAGTGTTATGGCTTTTATCTATCTATTAAAAATCAAATCTGAAACAATTGAAACTTAAAGATTTTGCCAAAATATACTTCGTGATCCTACTGTTGCATTTAGTGGCAATAGATGTAGGTGATGATGTAAACCTGATCTACCTCTCTAAACCATTGTTGTTATTTAGCTTGATAGCCTTCTTCTTGAGCCATACGCCAAACCGCAGTCGTGCAGAAAAACTCTTTTTAGGGGGATTGATTTTTAGCCTTATAGGAGATGTTTTATTAATGTTTACTGAAAAAGCAGAGCTTTATTTCATGCTCGGATTGGGTGCATTTTTATTGGCACAAGTCAATTATATACTTGCCTTTTTAAATGATGCCAGAGGAAAAGGTGGTCTTGTAAAAGCAAAACCTTGGTTGGCGTTGCCGGTCTTGCTTTATGGTGCTTGGTTTGTTTATAAACTCTACCCTGGGTTGGGTCATCTACTCTTGCCGGTAGTGGTTTATGCTGCCGTATTAATGTTTATGCTCATTGCGGCAATTAATCGCGGTGGTGCTGTGCTACCCCGCAGTGCTTCTTTACTCATAATTGGTGCCTTGTTCTTCGTGCTTTCAGACAGCGCTCTGGCCTATGCCAAGTTTGTAGATGCTTTTAGCTACAATCGCTTGTTGGTGATGAGTACCTATGGCGTAGCGCAGTTCTTTTTGTTGTGGGGATTTTTATTCCCCAAACTTGAAAAATGAGCATAGAAGTTTACTTTATTCTTCTGCTTTTATTAATACCGGCCTATTATTTAGCCCGCGTATTTATGCTCAAAACCTTAAGGCTCAAAAGCCGCGTAAACATCTATGCGGCAGCAGGTGCGTTGTTTATTGCGCCTGCTTTGTACATCATTTTTGCGCTTGTGTTTTTTTCAATATTCTTCTCTCAGTGCAACCATCAACGTGCCTTTAATGCAGAAAACTGGAAAAAGGATACAGAAGGGCGCTTTGAAATGCAAGCGGATTTAATTGGGAGTAAGCAGCTCATCGGTTTACCCCAAGCAGCTGTTGAAAATCTACTTGGAGAGCCAACAGAACATTCTAGCCCATCTATTTGGGCTTACGATATGGGCATGAGTAGCGGTGGAGGTTTTGGGGTTGTATACCATACGCTAGAGCTACATTTTAGGGGTGATACTGTTGCAGAGGCGATTTATATCCGTTTTGAAGATTAGTACGGATCCACATCAAACACTACTCTTACCCCTTTGAATGGCTTTTGTAGAATAAGAGCGTCATGCACCTGCCAGATAAACGCTTTTACTTTTGGGGCAGATAACTCGCGTTCTAGTTTGAGTAGAATGCGCTTGCGGTAAACATTTTTCATGCGCGAAATGGGTGGATATTCGGGTCCGAGTACCCGTTCTCCAAGTTGATTTACCAATGCTGAAGCAAAATGATGGGCAGCGGCATCTAACGTGTTTTTATCTCTGTGCCGCAATTCTAGCTGTATCAGGCGCACAAAAGGCGGATAGCGAAAAACTTCCCGCTCTTGCAATTGCTGTGCAATCATCTTTTCATAATCATGTTTAACCACCGCTTCTATCACGCGATGATCTGGGCGATACGTTTGTATGGTTACCCGCCCGCGCTCGGCCCTGCGGCCCGCGCGCCCCGCTACTTGCTCCATGAGTTGAAAAGCACGCTCCTGTGCTCTAAAATCAGGATAGTGCAACATGCTATCGGCACTTAATATGCCAACAAGCGTTACATCGTCAAAATCTAATCCTTTAGTAACCATTTGCGTACCAATAAGAACATCAATATCACCCGCACCAAACTGACCGATGATCTTGCTAAAAGCATTTTTTCTGCGGGTACTATCAAAGTCTAAGCGTGCAACGGTAACATCAGGAAGCAGCGTTTGCAGTTCTTCTTCGAGCTTTTCTGTGCCAAATCCTTTTTCATTTAAAGCGGTGCTGCCACATTTAGGGCAAGCCGAAAGTGTCTTTTCTGTATGTCCGCAGTAGTGGCAGGTAAGTTTATTGGCGTACTTGTGGTAGGTTAGTGTGATATCGCAATTTGGGCATTCTTGCGTGTGGCCACAGGTTTCGCATTGTATGATGGGGCTGTAACCTCTGCGGTTTTGAAACAGGATGGCCTTTTTGCCCGCGGCAATGGTTTGTTGTATCTCTTCAATCAGTTTGGGGCTGTAATGGCCCTTCATGGTTTTCCATAATGTTTCTCTGCGTATATCAACCACTTCCATTTCTGGCAGATGAACGCCACCATACCGCTCATTTAAAGTACAAAGTAAAAATCGCTCTGATTGTGCGTTGTGATAGCTTTCTGCGCTAGGTGTAGCAGAACCGAGCAAAATGGGGCAGTTTGCAAAGTTGGCAAGCACAACGGCACTATCTCGGGCATGGTAGCGCGGGGCAGGGTCTTGTTGTTTAAAGCTTGGGTCATGCTCTTCATCAATAACCACCAAGCCCAAGTCTGGTAGGGGTAAAAGCAAAGCGCTACGCGCACCAAGTAGTAATAAGGGCTTTTCTTCTGAGAGTAGCCGCTTGTAGGCAGAAAGACGTTCACCTTGACTAATGCGCGAATGATAGATTATTACCTGTTCGCCAAAATGTAGTCGGAGCCGATCTATTAATTGGGTTGTAAGGGCTATTTCGGGCACCAGATACAATGCGCGCTTATGTTTGGTTAATGCTTCTTTAAGTAGGCTGATGTAAATTTCGGTTTTACCACTGCCAGTAATCCCATGCAATAAAACTGGCTTATTGGCTGCAAAACCAGACTTTATTTCAATTTGTGCCTTTTTTTGTGCGGGGCTGAGGTTGAGTTGTATGGTATTGTTATTTCCTTCTGGCGGAGAAAGTGATTCTTGAATATTAAAAATGCCTTTTTCTACCAAACCATTAAGTGTCGACTTTGTGGCACTGGCGCTTTTGAGAAGTTCATCTTGTGGAACAAGCCCAGCACGGTACGCACCCTTCAGTTTGAAATAGGCAAGTAGAACAGCCGATTGTTTTGGTGCGCGTTTTAGTGATTCAAAATGGTTATTGAGCTGGCTTTCTGTAAAATCTTGAGCCAAGCTCACCAATATGAAGGTCTTTGCCCGTTGTGTATCTTTTATATTTTCCTCTAATGAAACCATGCCATGATCAATCAGCTTATGAATGATGCGCAGCGGGTTTTGTAGATCCAGGATTTTGGCCGCATCTTGAACAGAGAGTTCATCTTGATGCTCTAGCGCTTCCATCAACAAAAATTCATGGTCGCTTAAGGTATCCCACTCTGGCGGTGTGCTACTGGCAATGATATGACTTTCACTGGCCAGTTTTAATCCTGCCGGTAAAGCCGCGTTCATAACTTCGCCAATGCTACACATGTAATAGCCAGATAGCCAATCCCAAAAAGAAAGTTGTTGCTGGGTTACTCCTGGCTCATTGTCTAAGACTTCTAAAACGGGTTTTACAGGGTGGGTAGGCTGTTGTTGATGAATGGAATAGATAATGCCTGTGTACAGTTTTCTGGGGCCAAGTTGTACCACCACACGCATGCCTGGCTTGGCAGTGTTGCTAAATGGCACAGGCAATAAATAGGTATACGTTTGCCTAATGGCTAGGGGTAAGAGTATATCTGCATAGGTTGCCTTAACTGAGGACATCCACCAATTCTAATAAATGCTTGTTTATTTCGTGGTGATGTTTAGTGGCTTTTTCAAAAGGAACAAGAACCATTGCGCCATGTTGAAGGCCAACCATTTGATTGGTTTTGCCGTTTAGCAGTGCTTTTACGGCCTCATTGCCCATACGGCTGGCAACAACCCGGTCAAAAGCACTTGGTCTACCACCGCGTTGGATGTGCCCCAAAACAGTCACCTTTGTTTCCCATTGTGGAAATTTCGCTTTTACCTGTTGTGCAACTTCATAGGCACCACCGCTTTCATCGCCTTCTGCCACCAAAATCATTGCGCTGCGCTTATTGCGTTTCCAGCCCTGATCTAAAATGGTGATGAGTTTGTCTATGTAGGTGGTTGTTTCAGGAATTAGAACAGACTCCGCCCCAGATGCAATACCAGAGCGTAGGGCAATAAAGCCTGCATCGCGACCCATAACTTCAATAAAAAATAAGCGGTTGTGGCTATCTGCTGTATCGCGGATGTGATCAACAGCATCAACAACTGTATTTACTGCGGTGTCATAGCCAATGGTATAATCGGTACCAAAGAGGTCATTATCAATGGTGCCCGGGCAACCAATTACAGGAATGTCAAATTCTTTGTTTAAAGCCATTGCACCCCTAAATGAACCATCTCCACCAATCACAACCAAACCTTCAATGCCTTTAGCCTGAAGGGCGTTAAAAGCTTGTTTTCGACCTTCGGGAGTTCTAAAGGCCTCACTACGTGCTGTTTTCAAAACAGTGCCGCCACGCTGAATAATACCACTTACAAAATGATCATCAAGGCGTTCTATATCCCCTTCAATCATACCTTCATAGCCACGATAAATACCGTAAACTTCTAGTCCGTAATGAATACCCGTACGTACCACTGCACGTAGACATGCATTCATGCCAGGGCTATCGCCACCAGAAGTAAAGACACCAATTTTTTTCATGTTAATCTTTTACGTAATGCCCAACAAATTTTTCTGTGCGGTCTATCAGGTCAATTTCCATCTCAATAAGATCAGTAAGCAGCTGTTCTAACTTAAATGCAGCACGCTCAATTTTTTTAGCATCTTCATCATAAATAGCTTCATCTAGCTCAGTTAAAAAACCGGCCATATCATCGTCTGTGGCGATTTTTATTTCATCAAGATAGCGCAGTGTTGCATTTAGTAAAAAGTCGTCTTCATCTTCCTCTTGCGTCATGTAAAAACCAACGCGCTCTGCATTTACCAAGGCTTGATCAACTGCCAGACCCAATTCTTGACGTTTATCTTCAAGGTTATTGTATTGTTGTGCTTTTACTACGGTTTGTAATTCTTGCAACTTAAATGGCAGGCCAGAATAGGTGCCTCTCAGCTCTTGTACATAATCAGACAAAAACCTTAAGGTGTTGAGCTCTGCAAGTGTAGGGTCATCCATTGGGGTGATGTTGTAGGTATTGCAGAAATAATTTTCGTTGGCGCCCCAATCAGATTCAGCTTCATCAACCAAGCCCTCCATGTAATAGATTGATTCGCGGTAACGCACCAAGTCGGCTGCACTTTTGCCCGCATCAACTTTCATGGTTTTAACAGAGTCGTAAGCGTTAGTGTAGGCGTTTAAATAGGTGGTTAAAACGCGGATATAATCATTTCTTATGGCAGAGTCACCGTTGTAGGCTGGGGTACGGTTTAAGTTTTTTAGTGAGGTTTGAATTTGTGTTACAATCATCTCGCACCCTTTATCTAAGCGGGTTTGCTCTGGCTGCAACAGTGCCGTTTTATAGTAGTTAATTTGCTTTGAGCGGATTTTTCGTTGCTCGCTGGCTATTTTTCGGTAATAAGAAGAAGCATTTTGAGCGGTTAGCATATTGCTACTCAAAAAGGCTGCTATGAGAACGAATAGCGTGGTTAATCTCATTGTTTTAGAATTTAATATAGACAACGACCCAAAGTTGTTAAATGCAATTCACGTAGCAATACATCTAAACTAAATTTCCAGGTTTCTTTTATAAGTCTTTGTGTTGTGGCTTGTTTAAATCGTTAATTAAATGCCACAACGCCTGTTTTTAAGCATTCTTGAGACATTATTATTTATCAAAACTAACTATTAGAGCTAATAAAATTTTGAGGCGAAAAAGACTTGCTGCCCGTTAATAACCTCATTGCTGAAGTGAAATCTTCTAAAATGCTTAGCTATTGATTACATCGCTACGCTTACCTTTAAAGATCTCGTATTTAAGCAATACACTTTCTAACGGCCCATTATAAAGTTTGCGCTTCCAAGTTGGTTTTAGCCCAATAAATTTAACGGCATTGAGGTCTGCGGTAAAAATATAAACCTCCCAGCCCATGTATTTATGCTTTAACGTGTGGCCGATGTCGCTGTAGAGCTTTTCGTTATCACTTTCCACCTTTTTATTGTAGGGCGGATTCATCACTAAAATACCTGTGCTTGCAGGTGGATCTTCCGTAATAAAGTTTCCTTTTTTAAGTGTAACCAAGTCATCAAGCATGGCTTTGGTAATATTTTCACGTGCGGCATCTAATGCCTCGGTGTTTAAGTCTCTACCTATAATTTTTCCGCCATATTCTATACTGCGGCCAAGCGCGCTTTCGCGGATGGTGTTAAATAAATCTGCATCATAATCTGGCCAGTGCGTAAAGCTAAAATCAGAACGGAAAACGCCAGCGGGTAGTTTGCTGGCAAGCATGGCAGCTTCAATTAAAAAGGTTCCACTGCCGCACATCGGATCAAAAAAAGCTTTGCCGCCATTCCATTGTGTAAAGTTTAAAATGCCAGCGGCTAATATTTCACTTAATGGTGCTGGGCCCATTTCTTGCCTGTAGCCACGCCTATGAAGGCTGTCGCCGCTGCTGTTTAGGTAGACTTCTGCCTCATGATTTTTTAAATGAATAACAATGCCGACTTCTGGTTTTTTGGCGTCTACAGAAGGGCGCTTGCCGTCATGCGTTTCTCGAAAGCTATCTACAACGGCATCTTTAGCCTTTTGCGCGGCATAAAGCGTATTCCGAAACATCATGCTTTGGCCATTTACCTGTATAGAAAATGTTTTGTTTACATCAAATAGCGTAGGCCATGCCAGTTGCTTTACAGCACGATAGTAATTTTCATCATCGCGAAAGCGGATGGTTTTAATAGGTTTTAAAACTTTAATGGCCGTACGTAACAAAAAGTTGCATTTGTACATAAAGCCGAGGTCGCCAACACAACTCACCGCTCTGTTGAGCACGGTAACATTTCGGCCACCAATACTCCGCACTTCTGCGGCAAGCACCTCTTCTAGTCCAAATAGGGTGGTAATTACAAGATTAATATCAGACATATATTAAGGTTCAAGTACAGTTATTTGGCTGTTAAGCGTTGCTTTTTGGTTTGGCACTACGGGGCAAGTAGAAAAGATGAGCTGGCCAGTTGTTTTTTGGTTAGCCTCTAGATCAAAAATCATAGAATCACGGTAGGTAATGCCTTGTTGTGTTAGTTGGGCGAAGTAGGTTAGGGTGGTGGCTTTTTCACTTTGCAGAACTACTTTAACACTGTAAACGGTATCCGTAGCGCTTAGGTTATACGTAGAGAGCGATTCTTCAATAATATAATCTGATGCCGGCTTTTTATCTTCTGTATGAGAAGAGGTACACGCTATGCTTAACCAAAAAGAACTCATTAAAAGTAACAGATACTTCATCTTTTTTTAGAAATTTGGCGGTAAAGGTACAGTGATTGAGGCTTGAAAAAATAATTAACACCAACAGTATAATGAAATTATCAGGATTGAGATGGGTATTTTTTGCATTGCTAATGAGCACAGGTGCATATGCCCAAGAGAAGTCGAAAAATGTAAATGCACAAAGTGTACAAGAGCAACGTTCACAACAAACAACGCCAGCATCTTCTGAGAAGAAATTAACGGTGCCTACGCAGCCAGCGGCAACACCACAAACGCCCGCTGCACCACAAACAGCCCCACAAACCAGTACACCCGGCACAGCACCAGTACAGGGTGAGGTTATTCAAAGTGGCAGCAATGATGCACAGCAGCCTGCGAAGCCCCAAAGAACGGGTGCACTAAAAAGCAGATCGCGCATGGTTAAGAAAAATGTGGGTGGCGGCGTTGAGTAAGCTACACAGCGTTATTTAGCATGAATTATGAATGGTGGCAGTATCTGCTGTTAATCTTTGGCGGTTTTACCGCAGGCATCATTAACACATTGGCGGGCAACGGAAGTGCAATTACGTTGCCCTTGCTCATTTCTATGGGGTTACCTGCCAACGAGGCCAACGCTACAAATAGGGTAGGCGTGTTGCTGCAAACCCTTACGGCAAGCCTTACTTTAAAGCGCAGCAAACGCACATTGGTACTGATGCGCCAAAGTTTTTGGTATTACATCCCGACTATTTTAGGCAGCATTGGTGGGGCTTTAATGGCCATAGATGTAAACCCAGAGGTCTTAAAACTAATTATCGGGTTTTTGATGATTTTCATCTTGTTTACCCTATTGCTTCAGCCTAAAAAATGGTTAATAAATACAGATCCGGCAAAGAATAAACGCACGCTTTTGCAATGGTTAATCTTTTTTGCAATTGGGTTTTATGGCGGATTTATTCAGATGGGCATCGGCATTATGATTCTCAGCTCTTTGGTGCTACTGGTAAAATACAGTCTTAAGGATGCCAATGTGATTAAGCTCATGGTGGCCTTTGTTATGATTGTGCCTGCTTTTGCCATTTATGTATACAGCGGGCACATACAATGGGTGCCGGGAGCGGTTTTGGCATTTGGAGCCGGAGCTGGTGCGTGGTTTGGTACCAAATATGTATTGTATCACCCTAAGGCAAGGATTTATATTAGATATCTGCTCATCACCATTGTTTTATTTGCTATCGGCAAGATTTTTTGGCCGTATTTATTAGTGTAATAACGGTGGATGTTTAACGTGCAAACGAGATTTTTAAAAATACAATGAATAAAATTTATCACTTAAAAACCTGCAATACGTGCCAACGCATAATTAAAGAGTTAGGGGCAGAAGGCTTTGAATTTCAGGAGATAAAAACGCAACCCATTACGGCAGAGCAATTGGATGATTTGGCAAAAGCGGTGGGTAGCTATAAGGCCCTTTTTAATATGCGTGCACAAAAAATAAAAATTTTGGGCTTGGCAGTTAATAGCCTCTCTGAAGCTGATTTTAGGCGTTTAATTTTGGATGAATACACATTTTTAAAGAGGCCGGTCATCGTGGTAGGTGGGCAGGTTTTTGTAGGCAACAGCAATGCTACCATCGCTGCGGCTAAGGCGGCTTTGGGGCGATAAGCGCTTTCTAAAGAACATGGCAATGTTATGTAAGTAGAGATGTTAAAATCTACTTAATTGATATCACCAGATGTAAAGGCCTAAATTATTTGCCCAACTGCGGGTTTTGCGCAAGCAGAGCGATTATATGGTTTCGGCAATAACGTTTTTATGTTGATGCTGTGGTGCTTGATTGCTGATTAAATCATTGATGGCGTCCCAAAGCAACACCCTTTTATGAAGCGCCTCTTTGGCCACCGTTAAGGTTTCTTCCCATTTTAAATTGTCATCGCCACACAGTTCAGAAATCATCTCTAAAGACAGTGGGCCGTGTTCGTCTCCATCAAGTTCAATGTGCCGCTCTAGGTAATACTTCAATTTGCTGTACATTTTGTTTTCAGCATCGGTATGCTGAAGAATCTCAATGAACATATCTGGAATAACATCCTCACGCCCAAAAGTAAAAGCAGAGGCCACCAGGTGCGGCTTTTGGGTATAAATAATGGAGAACGAATACTTTACAAAGTCGGCAACACGTGCATCAACGTTAATTTGTTTGAATGCATTTTCTACGGACACCCCAGATTTTATTAAGCTGATAAAGGCTTCTATTTCAGCGGTATTTGCCTGGGCTTGGTTCATGGCATCTAAATACATTTCAAAATGACTTTTGGGTTCTCCCAATTCATTGAGGTCGCTTTCTTCACCATGTACAATTTCATTGATAAACCGAGATAGCGTTGGGTTTTTAGAGGGTGTCCACGGAATGTTAACCGTAGTTAAAGCCATTTGTAGCGATTTTAAAAGCGACATAAAATCCCAAACAGCAAAAACGTGGTTCTCCATAAAAACCTTGATGTCGCTTATGTTTTTAAGATTGTTGTATAGCTGATGTTGCTGTAATTGCCTTCTTAAATCAGCTATTTCATTTTCAATAAATGCTATTCTGCTCATGGTATTTCGCCTCTTTTTTCTGCTTTAAGACCCTGGTGCTATTGTGTTTCCAGTATTATCAATCCCGAAAAATTAGATAAACTAACAGCACACAGATTATTTGTGTTCAACAAAAAATTTGATCAATACCACTTTTAACATTTACCTTAATTTTTTTTGAGGTTCTTAAATAGCCGGTTAAATATGTAAATGTGGCTCAAAAAGGTTGTTAAGCCGTAAGTCACAAACATCAGCCAAATAAAGCCTAGATTTTGATCATAGAGCTTTAAGCCAAAAAATTGGGGAAAAGCAGTTAACAAATCACCAAATCCTACGATGTTAAAAATCCATACCAAAGGCAGCGCAAAACGCCATTTATTTTTCAAAGCCACAACAGATACTATTGCTAAAACTGCCGTAGAGAAATCGAGCAGCCCAACGGTATTTAGAAATGACGTAGGAAAGCCGTCATAAAACTGTTCTTTGGCCATAAAGGTTAAACCCAAATACCTAAAGGTGTTCAAGAATACGAAAGGCAAGAGTGCTTCATGTATAGGGAGCTTTGAAACACGAGGTTGTATCCAAAATTTAAACCCAATGATGATTGCTATTGTGCCAATTATTGCTTGTAGATTAATGATTGTGAAATTGTCCATGATTATTAGTAGTTATTTGGTATTGCTTGTTTATTAAGTTGTTTAAATATGAAATTGGGTGCCAATCGACTTAACAATTTGAGTTGTTTAGAAATGCCGGGCGTTATTTCTTCTTTGCCTTTGATGTAGTCTTTCCAAAATAAATCTGCCATTTTTTGGGGTGGCATAGGCTTTAGGTTGTCATCTTCGGCAATGTTTGCTCCGTGCGCCAATGGCGTATCTACAACAGGCGGTAAAAGTTCAATAACTTTTATTTGGTGAGGTTTTAGCTGCAGTCTTATACTTTTTGTCCAAAAATGTAAAGCGGCTTTTGTACCAGAATAAACAGGTGCTTGCGCAAATGGCACATAGGCTAATCCTGAAGAAACATTCACTAAAACGCCTTGGTTACTATTTTTGAGTAATGGTAAAAAATGGTGCAAGAGTCTGATGGGCGAATTGTAGTTAATAGCTATTTCTAGCATTTGTTTTTGCAGGTCGTTTTCTTGATTGCCGGTATCCACCAAATTCATGATACCTGCATTATTGATCAACACATCCAGTCCGCCAAACTGTTGTTTTATGTCGGTTACCAACTTGCTAACTTCTGCATCATTGGTAACGTCACTTTTAAAAATGTGCATTTCTGGATTTTGCCGTTTCGCAGTTTCAAGTTTGTTGAGGTTTCTACCGGTTATGATCACGGTGTTATTGTGCGATAAAAATGTTTTTGCTAGAGCGAGGCCAATCCCAGACCCGCCACCGGTTATGAGAACCTTTTGTTGTTTGTACTTCACAAATAGTTATTTTTGCTATTAAATCAGTAGCAAAGATAGGCGAAATATTTATTAGTACTAAAACAATAGTAAAAAATGATTGAGAAATTCAGATCATCTTGTCCTGTAGCTTCTGCGTTAGATGTTGTAGGTGATAAATGGTCGTTGTTGATCGTAAGAGACATGTTGCTTCAATGCAAAAAGACCTTCAAGGAATTCTCGAGTTCTCCAGAGGGTATTGCTCCGGGCATATTATCTTCTAGGTTAAAATGGTTAGAGAAAAATGCTTTGATCACCAAAAGAAAGTTGACGGATAACCTTAAAGAAAACATTTACCTGTTAACAGAATCGGGCATTGCGTTAGCTCCTACAATTATTGAAATCACTTTGTGGAGTGATAAAAACCTCAGAAATCAGAATCCTGCGATGTTTTCGATAGCTGAAGGCGGGTTTGATCAAGACAAGTTGAAGGTAGCAGAAGGCATTAAGCAAAAATACCGTGGCATGGTTAACGCGGTTTTACAGAGCGCCGAAACGTATGGCGGCAATGTGCAATAGGAGCTTAGGTTTCTTAGAAAAATTATAAAAGAAAAGCCCCTGTACTGTACAGCACGGGGGCTTTTAACCAAAAAAACCAAACAACCAAAACCAAAGGTTTAAAGCATAGACGTAGGGCAAACGTATTCTGTGAGTTCTACGCCAGCTTTCTCAATAGCTTTAAAACCGCCCGCTACATTTATTAGGTTTTTGTAGCCGTATGGTTGTAAAATACTAATGGCAATAAGGCTGCGATATCCACCAGCACAGTGCACGTAGTATTCTTTTTCTTTGTCTAGATCGTCTAAATGGTCATAGATATAGTCTAGTGGCATATGATGCGCACCAATAATATGCTGGCTGGTAAACTCGCCAACCTTGCGCACATCAATAATTTCTAGCTTTTCATTTTTGTAGTCTTTGGCAAATTCTTCTGCAGTTTCTACCATCACGGCATCTACAGCCTCGCCAGCAGCAATCCATGCATCAATACCGCCTTTTAAGTAGCCTATGGCGTGGTCATAACCAACACGAGCCAAACGTGTTACCACTTCTGCTTCGCGACCTTCTTCTGCTAAGAATACAATACGTTGATTCAAATCGGTAATAAGCGCGCCCACCCACATGGCAAAGTTGCCATCTACACCAATAAATAAACTTCCTGGTATATGTGCAGCTTCAAAAGCATTTTCTTTTCTGGTATCAAGCACAATGGCACCTTTGGCCATTTCAGCCTTAAAACGATCTACATCAAAGGCGTGTGTGCCGCGTTCTAATACCGTATCTATACTTTCATAGCCAGCCTTGTTCATCATGGCATTTTTGGGGAAATACTGTGGTGGAGGCAACAACCCATCAGTAACATGTTTAATAAAAGCATTTCTAGACATGGGTTGCAGCGCATAGTTGGTTTGCTTTTGATTACCGAGGCTATCCACGGTTTCGCTACTCAAGTTTTTACCACAGGCACTACCAGCACCATGACCGGGATAAACAATTACAGAATCTGGTAAGGGTAAGATTTTGTTTTGCAAAGAATCAAATAAGAAACCAGCTAAATCCTCTTGCGTTAAGTCTGTTTTTACGGCCAAGTCTGGTCTACCAACATCCCCGAGAAATAAGGTGTCACCCGTAAAAATGGCATGTTCGTTTCCATTTTCATCGTACAATAAAAAGCAGCTACTTTCCATGGTATGGCCTGGCGTGTGCAACACCTTAATGGTGATATTACCGAGTTTAAAAACCTGATTGTCTTCTGCTACGGTGATATCATACTGGGCATTTGCCGTTGGCCCATACACAATCTCAGCACCAGTTTTACGTGCCAAATCAATATGTCCGCTAACAAAATCTGCATGAAAATGCGTTTCAAAGATGTATTTGAGATTTGCGTTTTCTTCTGCCAAACGCTCAAGGTAAGGCGTGGTTTCTCTTAGGGGGTCAATAATGGCGGCTTCTCCATTACTTTCTATATAATAGGCCGCTTCAGCTAAACAAGCTGTGTATAATTGTTCTATTTTCATGGGATATATATTTAAATGAATACCCCAAATGTAGGCTGCCGATAAGGTTTAAAAAGTGATGATAGTCACCCCGAATTAAAGGTCTAAAAGCTCAATACTATTTCTAGATAGATTGATTTTACCAGTTTTCTCCAGTTGTTTTAGCAATCTTGAAATTACCTCTCTTGAAGAATTTAAATCTGTTGCAATTTCTTGATGAGAGGTATTTATGGTTTTGCTCTTATGAATTTTTGCGCGATTGCGTAAGTAGGTAATTAAGCGTTTATCAAGTTGCGTAAAAGCGATGCCATTTATGGTTAGCAGCAGTTCATCAAACCTAAATTTATAGGTGCTCATCACAAAAGCTTTCCACTCAGGATATTTATCAAACCATTCATCCGCTTTATGCGCAGGTATACCAATGAGCTTAACATCCTCTTCGGCTATAGCTTCAACTTCGCTAACAGCATTGCTCATGCAACAGGTTAAGCTCGTTGCACAGGTTTGGCCGCTGTCTAAGTAGTATAAGAGTATTTCATGGTCATCATCATCGCGCCTCACAACGCGCAAAGCACCTTCTAAAATTAGGGGGATAAAAGGTATTGGTACACCATAATCTATCACCAAATCTCCAGCTTCATAGCTGTGTATTTTGCCACTTTCGGCAATTTCTAACATTAATTTTTGGTCTGTAAAAAAGGGAAACTTTTTATGAACAAGTGCTGCCGAAATCATAATTCTAATACATCCATTGAGGGTGAAAAATACAAATTATCACCAATTTAGATAGGCTTCATTTTTCAACAGCTACACATTATATATTGTGAATACTTGGTGCCAAATTGTACACCATTGCAAAGATGCTTGTTTATCTTACAGCCTACTAAACGTTACACTTATGGCAACGCGTAAAAGCACTAAGCGTGCATCAGCAAAAAAGGTGTTTGTTCTTGATACTTCGGTAATTTTATTTGACCACAACGCCATCATGAATTTTGAAGAACATGATGTGGCGATACCCATTCCGGTTTTGGAGGAGCTTGACGAGTTTAAAAAAGGGCATGATAGTAAAAACTATGAGGCGCGTGAGTTTATTCGCTTTTTAGATAAAAAGGCGGGCAACAAATCACTTACTGATTGGATTAGCCTAAGCGGTTCTAAGCGCGGCAAGTTCAAAGTGATTATGAGCACCAGCCACCCAGAGCTTGATGCAGAAAAAATTTATAGTGGTAACAAAATGGACCATAAAATTTTGAATGCTGCATTGCGCTTGCAGAAAGAAGAAGCAGATAGAAAAGTGGTTTTAGTTACCAAGGATGTAAACTTGCGCCTAAAAGCCAAAGCGTTAAATCTAGCTTCAGAAGATTATCAAACAGGCAAGGTTACAGATTTAAATAACTTCTTTACGGGTAGAGAGACTGTTTCTGGTATTCCGCAAAAAATCATTGACACACTTTACCAAAATCACACTTTATCTGCCGAAGCAATGGGTGCCGCGGCAGCTAAAAAGTTCAGTTTATATCCCAATAAATACTATATCGCAAAAAGTAGTCGCAGCAGTGCATTGGCGTTTTATAATGCAGAAGACCAACGCTTAGAGCATGTTGAAAAGCGCGCGTATTATGGCATTAAGCCCCGCAACGCAGAGCAAACTTTTGCCTTGCACGCCATACTTAATCCGCAAATAAAGTTGGTGAGTTTAACGGGTGTTGCGGGTACTGGTAAAACACTTTTGGCGCTGGCCGGCAGTTTAGAGCAGCGTAGAAATTTTAGGCAAATTTATTTGGCGCGCCCTATTGTGCCCCTTAGCAATAGAGATATTGGCTTTTTACCTGGCGATGCCGAGCAGAAAATTAACCCTTACATGCAGCCTTTGTGGGATAATCTAAAGTTTATCAAAAATCAATTTAGCGAGCATGACAAAAGCTATAAGCAGATTGATGAAATGGTGGAGCAGGAGAAGATTCTCATCACACCGCTGGCCTATATCCGCGGACGCAGCCTAAGCAACATCATTTTTATTGTGGATGAAGCGCAGAACCTTACCCCACATGAAATAAAGACCATCATTACAAGGGCAGGTGAGAATAGCAAATTCATCTTTACGGGAGATATCCATCAAATAGATACACCTTATTTAGATGAGCAAAGTAATGGCTTGAGCTACTTGGTAGATAAGTTAAAGGGCAACCCGCTTTATGCCCACATTACCCTAGAAAAAGGTGAACGCAGTGAACTTGCCAATTTGGCGAATGAGTTGCTCTAAGGGGCGTTTTTTGCGTTTTGGGGTGAAAAGTTTAATGGTTGATATGTTTATTGGTTGGATGGTTGAGAAGTTTACCGGTTGATATGTTTGTTGGTTGGATGGTCTTTAGTTCAATGAATATGATTATCAAAAAACAAAAACCCCGGTAAATGACCGAGGTGTTTTGC
>CAYQDW010000002.1:65746-85276 GCA_964416385.1 uncultured Cryomorphaceae bacterium
AAAAACCCCGGTAAATGACCGAGGTGTTTTGCCGACCGGGAAATGCCCAATCCAATATTTAACTTTCCCATGTTTAGCTCATTCGGTATCTAAAATTAAAAAACGGGCCGAAGCCCGTTTTAAAATCCTAAATCACAAATCCTAAATCACAAAATCAATTGCCATCTGGAAGATCGCCTCTTAAGTAAGGAGCGCCAGCACGGTAAAGTTGCATTTTAATGCCTTCTGCTTGCCCCATAATGGTTTTTAAATCATTGGTTAATTGCGGCAATGCAGCTTTTACATAATCTAATTGTTGGCGTTGCGTGCCCGTAGGTTTGCTTGTATTGCTAAAGCTGCCCCATGCGGTAATGCCCAATCGGTTTTGCAAACTAGGCAGGGTAGTGTATTCGCGTTTCGCTAAGCTGCCATCGCCATGCATGGTTACATCAATGTCTACAAGCTTGAGTTCTAATTCGCGCAGGGTATTAAGCAAGGCAATGTCTACACCTGGTGTATTACGCGCTGCGGCTTTTAGATGTTGAACCATTTCACGCGTTTCGCGATAGTAATTTTCTACCGCATTAAGATCGCGGGCTATAGCATCAATTTCAGCCTGAAAAGCTACCAGTTCTGCATTGTCTGGTGTATACAAGGTGCTGTTCTTGAGGTGCTTTATGTTGAAGTTTACTGGGCCAGCAAGTGCTTCAAGTACACCATTTACGCTTTTATAAATTTTTACACTGTATGTACCCTCTGGTGCAAAAAAGGCATCATCTGCGTTAGTCATGGGTTCACCACGCAGACGCAAATCAGCGTTACTGCCGTAGCGGCCATCCCATGTAATACGTTGCACCCCTGCGCTATAGCTGGTTGTTATTCTACGAATAGGTGTGCCATTGGCATCGCTAATTTCAAACAGTAAATAGGGTTTTTCCTCATTGTCTTCGGCCCTAATTTCTTCTGGTGTTGGCCAGCTGGGGTCACTTTTTTCGCGTGCGTTGCGTTGCTGCTTTATCGTTTTGGGAGATTCTTTGATGAAATAGGTGATGGTAGCGCCAATGGGTGGATTTTCTGCGCCATAATAGCTTGCACCCTTGTAATCCGTTCCGCCAACATAGGCTTGATTAAAGAGCAAGCCATCCTTTATGGGGAGTATTGCGACATCTTTAGAGAGGGTTTCATCTGTTAATGCACGCAGCGGACTGTAGTCGTCTAAGATGTAAAATCCACGACCAAAACTTGCTAAAACAAGATCGTTTTCACGTTTTTGTATGGCAATGTCTCTAATTGCGATGGTAGGCAAACCAGCCTTTAGTTGCTTCCAATTTTTACCACCATCTAGCGTAAAGAATACCCCGAATTCTGTACCTGCAAAAAGGAGGTTTGGATTTACGTGATCTTCTGCCAAACTGTAAACACTGCCCCGTTCTGGTAGATTGCCTACAATGCTAGTCCAGCTTTCGCCCTTATTAGCACTTTTTAGTATGTAAGGTTTAAAGTCTCCGTTTTTGTGATTGTTAAAAACGGCATAAACTACATTATCATCATGCTGACTAGGTTTTAAATCCTGCACATAAGTACGCGTTGGTATACCCGCAAAAGTGCTGTAGGTTTTCCAAGATTCGCCATCATTAGTACTTACGTGAATTAAGCCATCGTCTGTACCGGCATACAAAAGGCCGCGTGTTTTTTCAGACTCAAAAAAGGAAACTATATTGCCATAAACAGATGTGCTTTTGTGATATGCGATGGCGTCCATCGGCCACACCTTGCCCATAACCTCTAGCGTATTACGGTCTATTTTACGCGAAAGATCATCGCTGATAGCAGTCCAGCTATCTCCACGGTCTGTACTCTTAAAAATCTTGTTAGCTGCAAAATAGAGGGTTTTATTATCGTGGGGCGAAATAAGCAATGGGGCGTCCCAGTTCCAAACGTAAGGTGCCTCATCGGGGCCGGGTTGTGGTTGTATGGGTAGGCGCTCGCCACTTGCACGATCAAAACGCACCAACCAACCATATTGCGCTTGGGCGTAAACGATGTTGGGATCACTAGGGTCAATCTGGCTCTCAAAACCATCACCACCATTGGTTACAAACCAATCTTCGTTTATGATACCTCTGCGATAAATGGTGCGACTCGGCCCGCCCAGGCTGTTATTATCTTGTGTGCCACCATAAACATTGTAAAATGGTTTGGCTTCATCAACGGCTACGCGATAAAATTGGATGGTAGGCAAATTGGGTTTCCATTGCCAGCTTTTCATGCCATCCCATGTTTCATATAAACCGCCATCACAACCCCAAATCATGTTATTTGTGTTATCTGGATTAATCCACATGCAATGGTTATCAACGTGCTTTTTAGCCTCTGGAATATTGTTGAATGATTTACCACCATCATAACTCACCTGACCATAGGTATCCATGCTATAAATGGTATTAACATCATATGGGTGGGCAAATATTTCAACATAATAGTTGCCGCTGGTTTCGTGTCCGCTCATTTTATTCCAACTCGCGCCACGGTCACTACTCTTATAAAAACCATGACCCTCTAGCATGGCATAAACCACATCTGGGTTAGCAGGAGAAACGGTTAAAGAGATCCGGCCAACATCCCCACCGGGTAATCCTGAAGATAGCTTTTCAAAAGTTTTACCGCCATCATTGCTTTTGTAGATGGCACTCTCTGGGCCTCCAGAAATGTACGTCCAAACATGGCGTCTGCGCTGGTGTGCAGTGGCATAAATTACATCCGGATTGCGTGGGTCAAAATGAATCTCATTGATACCGGTATGTTCAGAAATGTTCAGAATGTTATTCCAAGATTTTCCGCCATCAGTGGTTTTATAAAGTCCGCGGTCGCCACCAGCACTCCATAAAGGCCCAACGGCTGCAACATAAACCACATCACTATTTCGTGGGTCTACCTTAATCATGCCAATGTGCTCAGAATTTTCGAGCCCCATTTTGGTGAAGCTTTTACCGCCATTATTGCTTTTGTAAATGCCATCGCCATAAGGCACAGAGCGCTGATTGTTATTTTCTCCGGTACCTACCCACACGGTGTTTTCGTTGGTAGGATCAATGGTAATGCAACCAATAGAGTAGGTGCCATAGCTATCAAAAATGGGCTCAAACGTGGTACCGTGATTGGTTGTTTTCCAAACACCACCACTACCCAAAGCCAGATAGTATTCCGCATGGTTTTTCGGATTAACAGCTATATCTACAATACGTCCGCTAGTGGTTGCAGGACCAATATTTCTGAATGCCAAACCGCTAAGGCTAGCTTGTTCTAGTTTTGAAGATTCTGAGTTATCCTGTTTTTTCTTTTTCTGCGCATAACCCATAAGTGTTAGGGCAAATGCCATACTAAATAGCGCGAGCTTCTTCATGTAGTATTATTTATTTGTGTTAAGAAAAAGGCCAAAGCTTAAGCTAAAGCCAAGAAAAAAATTATTTGCGTGAATTCCTGTTAATGGTTTGTAAATGTTGGTGATGGTGTAACTGCTTACCAAACTAAAATCAGCCCAAAGCAATTTATGACCTGTGGTTATGCCATATGCGGCACTTATTTGATGGTGATTTGTGAATTGAGCAGCGATGTTTTCATCTGCGTGATTGGTGCCATCTGCACTATTTTTTACATGATATGTGGCTTCTTGAGGAAAATTAATGCCATAACCCAACTTAATGGTTTGGTAGTAATGGCTGCTCTTTATCCGCTTTAATTGATAAAAAACATGCCCGCCAAGCTGTAAAACGTTAAGCTGCAGACCGCCAACTAATGTGTTTTGTTTAAAGTTTTGCTGATAATAGGCTGAGTGAACCTCTGCCTGAACGCCTAATTTTTTGCCTTTGTAGCCTGTGCATCCACCATATTGAAAACTCAAATTATAACCTCTATTAGCTGGTGCGTACTGCGGCTGTAAGTGGTATATGGGCGCAATGTAGTTGAAGCCTGTAAGAATGTGAGGTGCCAGAAAGAAACCATTGCGTTGGGCAAGCAGAGCATTACCCGCAATGGTTATAAAGCATAAAATAAGTAGGCCTTTGCGCTGCATACGGCCAAATATAGAGAATGCTTTGGGTGCTACAACCGGAAGCTTGCGCTCAATACGAGCGGTTTTCTTGTTATGCGTTGTATTGCAGGTTCAACAATGGCACTGCTGTAAGGGTAAAAGTTGATGCTTTGGCGCTGTATGGCGTAGCCTAAATCTAGTGTGAATTTGTTTTGTCTGTAACCAATACCAAAGCTGTATGTGTTTTGTGTGGCATCTTGTGTTGTTAAATCAAATGGATTGCTGAGCCAATTGTAGCCACCACGCAAGTAAATGGTATTTAAACGCACTTCTGCACCAAATCTAATGTTATGCTGATTTTGTAATTGTGCTTTGATATCGTCATTCAAATATTCAAGGCCTTCTGTTGCCGTGCCACTCCACTTTATAGGTATAAATTGATAATCTACACTTATAAAGCCATATTTATCAAATACATATGCAGCGCCTAGTCTGGCCTGCGGTGCAGAACGCACGCTGTAATCAAAGGTTTGATTCTCATATGCCACAGTATATGGTGCCGAATTTCTGAAAAGCGCAGTTACTGATGTTTGATATTCTTGTGTAATACCCATCCATGTAGGTGATTGTAAACTTGCGGCAACTCTAACATTAGGTATTGGACGGTAAATAAAACCCGCTTTAACATTAAACCCGATGCCGTTGTTGGTAAAAGACTCTTGCCATTCAAGTCCAGAGATGCTATCGCCACCAAAACCTGCTTCTTCATAGAAAAAGTCAACATTATACCGGTAAAACGGAATGTTTACAGAAAAGCCATAGTATAACTTGTCATTTTTATTTTGTGCTAGGGTAATACCAACCTCATCATACCGGCCTTGTATCCGTTCTGCAATAAACTGCTCTGTACTGCCTATTTCAGCCTGTGTAAAATATTGATTGTTTTGGTCTATATCCAGCAAAAACGTCTCCCAAGCCAAATTTTCATAAAACAACCCAGCGTCAATTAAATCATTTGGGGCGATGCCATTTGCATTAGCAATCCAACTTTGTAGAATTGAACTTTGATTGTTTACACCAAAGGTTTCCGCTTCAGACCCAAAATCATTGTTTTTATTCCACGTAATACCAAGTGTCCAAGCTTGTTCTGGGAATTCAGATTTCAATTTTACCACATAGCCGATGCTATAAAATATGAAACCGTTATCGTCTTGTATTTGTCTAGAACCGTAAAAAGTAGAATTCACACTGCGGTTGGCCCACCCCAAAGCAACACCAAATTCATCATGGCGGTAAACAGCAAGTCCGGCTGGGTTGAGGTGTACTGCGCTAAAATCATTACCCAATGCCGTAAAAGCACCCCCTGTGGCTACAAACCTTGGGCTACCCATTTGCGTTGCTGGATTTAGATTGATAACATCAAGGATGTTTTGCGCCATACTTTGCCCTGCCAAGAAAACAAACAAGGCTATAATTAAGGTATTTTTCATGTTTAATGCAATTACCTGCGTCCGCGCACTGAGCCACCGCCGCTACTGCTTCTGGTGCTGCCACCACCACTAGATGCGGGTCTTGATTGACGTACGGTTCCACTAGAGCCAGAACGTGGTGTTGTAGAACGCGTTTGGGGTTGAGCGGTGCTACTTCTTGTGCCGCTGCTGGTATTTACACGGCTCCGTGTAGTTGCAGGACTAGAGCCAGTTGCGCTATTGTTGAGAATGCGGTTTGCTTGTTGTCTGAGAGTGGCAGACCGGTTATTAGTAGTGGTTTGTGGTATGCGATTTCTTGTAGAAACAGCTGTACTTCTATTGTCATCGCTGGCAGGCCTGCGCGTTGTTTTTTGATAATAGTTTCTGTTGGCATTGTTTCTAACAGTTGTGGTTGTATTTGGCGTAGTGCGGTAACCACGTTGCTGTGCAACAACTTGCTGTCTTAAGCGTGATGATGTTGCGCGCTTGCCTGAAGTGTTTTGTGCTTGGTTTCCAGCGTAAGAATTCTGGCTGATACGCTGTGTTTGTTTTCCACTTTTAATAGTATTGGTATTTCTTGTAGGTGTACTGGCTACACCGCCCATATTGTTTCGGCCGCCACGTGGGGCACTACTACCACGAATAACTTTATTTGGTGTACGTGCATTGTAGTATGAGCCAAAATCATTTCCGGTAGATGGATAAAAACCGCCTGCACCATAAGGTGGATAATAACCCCAGCCAGGACCGTAAAAACCAGGGCAATAAGGATTCATGCCATAACCCCATCCCATACCAGTATTCCAACCAGGATAACCCCAGTAAGGAGAATAACCATTCCAGTATGGATTGCGATAAGGAGAATAATAAGGGTAGTCCATTGGGTATCCCCAGCCAGGGTTGCCCCATGTTGATCCAAATAAAAATTGTGAACCAGTATTCCAGCCCCAACCGTTGTTCATGCCTATGCCCATACCCATACCAGTATTCCAACCCGTATGTAATGGTTGTTCGTACGGACTGCTATAAGTGCCCGGTTCGTAATAGTCAAATCTATCAGGTGATGTTGTTTCTTCTTCGTTAGTTGGTGTTTCTACCAAAAGGTTGCCATATTCTGGATCATAGTAAATGCCATCAGCATAGTAATTACTTGCCAAGTCATTTTGAGAGCCGCAACCGGTCAAGATGAAGATTGTAGTGAGCAGTAGTAGGGGATAGATCTTCGTGATTACTTTCATTTTAAGGTGCCTTTTTAGTTAGCTTTGCCAGCCAATAAAAGTACAAATTCCATACCAAAAAGTTCTAATGGCAAAGCATTTAACAACACGTGAGGCAGATTACTCAAAATGGTATAATGAATTAGTTGTAAAAGCTGACCTAGCGCAAACCAGTGGCGTACGTGGCTGTATGGTTATAAAGCCGTACGGTTTTGGAATTTGGGAGCGCATACAACAAGAATTAGACAAACGGTTTAAGGCCACAGGTCATCAAAATGCGTATTTTCCTCTGTTTATTCCAAAGAGTTACTTCAGCAAAGAAGCAAATCACGTTGAGGGTTTTGCCAAAGAGTGTGCTGTTGTTACGCACTATAGATTAAAAAACTCAGCAGATGGCAAAGGCATAGAAGTAGATGAAGATGCGCGCCTGGAAGAAGAATTAATCGTTCGCCCTACGTCAGAAACAATTATTTGGGATACTTATCGCGATTGGATACAGAGTTATCGTGATTTACCTCTGCTCATTAACCAATGGGCAAATGTGGTGCGTTGGGAAATGCGTACGCGATTGTTTTTACGTACAGCCGAATTTCTGTGGCAAGAAGGCCATACAGCGCATGCCACTAAAGAAGAGGCTATTGCAGAAGCCGAACAAATGCTAGAAGTGTACGCAGATTTTGTTGAAAATGTAATGGCCATTCCTGTTCTAAAAGGCGTTAAAAGCCCCAATGAACGTTTTGCAGGCGCCATAGAAACATATTGTATAGAAGCATTAATGCAGGATGGAAAAGCATTACAGGCCGGTACATCTCACTTCTTGGGGCAGAATTTTGCCAAAGCTTTTGATGTAAAATTTCAAGATAAAAACGGTAAAACAGAATATGTTTGGGCCACCTCATGGGGTGTTTCTACCAGGCTAATGGGCGCATTAATCATGACACATAGTGATGATAATGGCTTGGTTTTACCACCACGATTGGCTCCCATCCAAGTTGTTATTGTGCCGATTTATCGCGGAGAAGAGGAGTTGGAGAAAATACGCCCAGTAGCCGTAAAAATCAAAACAGCATTAGAAGCCCTTAATATCACCGTTAAATTTGATGACCGTGATACGCACAAGCCGGGTTGGAAGTTTAATGAGTATGAGCTCAAAGGTGTGCCCGTACGGATTGCCATCGGACCAAAAGATTTAGAAAAAGGCACGGTAGAAGTAGCACGAAGAGATACCTTAGAAAAAGAATTTTTACAGCAAGAAGATGTGGCTAATAAAATTGCCCATCTGTTAGATCAAATCCAAACCAACCTCTTTCAAAAAGCGCTAGACTTTAGAGCAGATCATACGCATGTGGCTGATGATTGGGATGAATTTGTAGATATTATTGAAAACAAAGGAGGCTTTGTGCTTGCACATTGGGATGGTACACCAGAAACCGAAGAGCGCATAAAAGAACGAACAAAGGCCACAATACGCTGCATACCATTAGATCAAGATAATCAACCAGGTGCCTGTATACTTACTGGCAAGGCTTCTGCGGGTAGAGTTGTTTTTGCGCGTGCATATTAAACAAGACACTTTGAGGTTGCTGGCGTATTGCCCAAACTTTATTGTACATTCATCACTTACGTAAAATAACCTATGGAACATAAGCATTGCAACCCCGAGATTTTAAAATTACTGGCTGAAAAAAGTAGCACCAAGCAGTTTGTTTATAGGCAAACCAAACAATTGTTTGAAGATTTTAAAAGTCTAATTTCTGAAGTTGCGGATGAACTAAACAGCAATATCTGCGACATTGATGCTAATGTTGTTGTTGAGTTTAAAGAGTCTGGAATTTTTGAATGTAGAATTTCTTTTTCTGGAGATGTAATTGTTTTTCAAATGCACTCTAATGTGTTTACGTTTGAAAATAACCATCACATCTGGAAAACATCCTATGTAAAAGACAACCCAATGCGGGCCTATTTCGGGGTTATACACATGTATAATTTTCTAGCCGATTCTTTTCGATACAACCGCATGCAAGATTATGGCTATTTAATGGGGAGAATATTTATCAATAAAGAGCGTCATTTCTTTGTAGAGGGAAAAAGACAATTTGGTTTTCTTTTTAATGATTTGGCCAAAGACGTGTTTGATGCAAAACATATGCGCAGCATCATTGAAAAATGTATCATCTATGCTTTAGATTTTGACTTAACCACACCAGATTTTAACCTCATGCGTGAGGTTACGGTAGCACAAGTTGAAGCCCAGGGCGATTACCTTAATATGGCTACCCGCAAGCGCCTAGGGTTTAGGTTAAGCAATGATAAAAACGAAGAGATCAAGTAAGATAATTACTTTAATGCCCTGTATGCGTCTTTAATACGCAATTTCAGTTCTTAGGAAACTTTTTTTTAGGTATTTGTATTTTTCAAAATTGGTTTTACATTTGCGCACCCCAAAACAAGGGGCGTTCATATTAATAATGGCCCGTTCGTCTATCGGTTAGGACTCAAGATTTTCATTCTTGCAAGAGGGGTTCGATTCCCCTACGGGCTACTAAAATTTGTTGAGAAGAAAAATATAATGGCAAATCACAAATCAGCTTTAAAACGCGTTCGTCAAACAGCTAAAAAGCGTCTGCACAATCGTTACTATTTTAAAACTACACGTAACGCGGTAGCGCGTCTCCGCGATACATCAGACAAAGGCGAGGCAGAAACTAAATTACCTCTTGTATTTAGCATGTTAGATAAACTTGCCAAAAGAAACATCATTCACAAGAATAAGGCGGCCAACTTAAAGAGCAGTTTGGCAAAGCATGTGAATGCACTTTCTTAAGAAGAGAAAAAATCCTTACAGAAGCCCTGCAAATATTGCGGGGCTTTTTTATTTTTGGTGGAAACCACCAATCAATGAGCGATTCTAATACCAATCAATCCATCAAATTTTGGGCAGAAGATGACCGCCCGCGCGAAAAACTGCTAGCCAAGGGTAAAGCTGCCTTAAGTGATGCTGAACTCATCGCCATCTTAATAGGTTCTGGCACACCACAAGTAAGCGCTGTAGATTTAGCCAAAGAAATAGTTGGCTCTGTTCAACACAATCTCAATGAACTTGCACGGCTTTCAGTTAAAGACCTTACGCGTTTTAAAGGTATTGGCGAAGCAAAAGCAATAAGTATTGTTACTGCGATGGAGCTAGGCAATAGAAGGCGAGTTGCAGAGGTGCTAGACCGCAAAAAAATCACTTCTAGTTCTGATGTCGTAGAATTAATGCAGCCTATACTAGGCGATATGGGGCATGAAGAATTTCACGTGATCTACCTCAGCAACAACAACAAAATTCTCCGTAAAGAAGCCATTTCTCGTGGTGGTATTACCGGTACGGTTGCAGACATCCGATTGATTTTAAAAGGCGCACTAGATGGCGGTGCTACATCAATAATACTTTGTCATAATCACCCGTCAGGCAATAAACAACCAAGTCAGGCCGATATATCTCTAACCAAAAAGGTGAAACAGGCTGGTGAAATTATGGACATAAAGGTGCTTGATCACATCATCATTACACTAAAAGATTACTATAGCTTTGCCGACCAAGGGATGCTTTAAGCAGACCATAAAAACAAAACCAAGGCATTGATTAAAATTATTAACCTTGTTGGGGCAAGGCCGCAATTTGTTAAGGCCGCAGCCATTAGCAATGCACTCCAAAAATTCCCCAATGTTGTGCAAATTGTGGTGCATAGTGGCCAACACTATGATATAGGTTTGAGCGAAATCTTTTTTACCCAACTTGGTTTGCCACATCCCAAATACCATCTTGACGCGCCAAAAGATTCACCAGAGATTCAACGTGAACATCTCATAAATGCTTTTTCTAAAGTGCTTGAAGTAGAAAAGCCCAGTGTGGTTGTTGTTTATGGTGATACCACTACAACGTTGGCTGGTGCAATTGCTGCTTCGCGAAAAAAGATCCCTGTGGCGCATATAGAGGCTGGTCTACGCAGTTTTAATAATGCAATGCCCGAAGAATATAATCGCGTAAAAACAGACCAGTTAAGTACTTTCCTTTATGTGCCAACCCAGCAAGGCATCAAAAATTTAGCGGCAGAAGGGCTCACGGCAGAACCGGGCATACGAGAAGTTTTGCAAGTAGGTGATGTGATGCTTGATTGTGTGCGTGTTTTTGGCCAAAAAGCTGAAGTTAGCGAAAGCATTAAGCCCATACTGTCATCAAATAAACCCATTGCGCTAGTCACACTACATCGCAATTTTAATGCAGATAACCCGAACGCATTAAAAGAATTGATTTTGGCTTTACAACTTTTAAATGAAAATTATGAAATCGCCTTTCCGGTGCATCCGCGCACGCGAAAAGCATTGCTAGAAATTTCTGAAGCAAATACGCTAAATATGCTTCCACCTGTATCTTATTTTGAAATGTTGGCACTAGAAAAGGCCGCCAGTATTATTATTACTGATAGTGGTGGGGTGCAGAAGGAAGCTTTTTTCTTTAAAAAGCCCGTTGTTGTTTTAAGGCCCGAAACAGAGTGGACAGAGCTGGTTGCACACGGTGTTGCCACATTATGCCCAATAAATCACGTTGATATCGTGCAAGCGGTAACTAAATTTACCGCCTTTGCGTATCCAAATTTGCCTGCTTTTTATGGTGATGGATTTAGTGCTGATAAGATTTGTAACCATTTGGTTAATGCGATATTATGATTGGTAGTTTAAAAGTATATCTCGGTTGTGCTTTCCGTTTATTAAAGTCTCTAGAAGGCAGAAAATTGATTGTAGCAGAGATAGACAAGCAGCTATACCTTAAAGCATACCGAACAAAGGTAGATGAACGCCTAAAGTGGAAGGCGTTAACACAGGCTCTAGGTTGGTTGGATTACAGTCAAAGCAAAATGAAAGATGCTGGCTTTGGTACATACTATTTATGTCGTGGCTGGACGAGTTCTTATCCCGAAACAAGTGGATATATCATACCGACATTAATTCGTTATGCCAATGCGCACAACAATAAGGAGGTCTTAGCTGCGGCACATCAAACATTAGAGTGGCTCCTAGTTATACAAAAACCAGAAGGTGGTTGGCAAAGTGGCTATGTACATCAAAATCGGGAAGCCGTTGTATTTAATACGGGGCAAGTAATACGTGGTATGCTGGCTGGCTATAAACAGTTTGGTGATGCACGCTTCTTAAATGCTGCAATTAAAGCTGCTGATTGGATCTCTAGCATTCAGCATGCTGATGGATATTTTAACCAGCACGTATACCTAAATAAAGCACGTGTTTACGATAGTTATGTGGTTGCACCCATGCTCGCCATAGATTTTGAATTGGGCGAAAATAGATACCGAGATGTGGCCATAAAGCAATTGCATTGGATTATTAATTCCAAACAAAATGAACTTGGCTGGTTTGCAGATTGCGACAATACCATTAAACGCAACCAAAAACCAATAATTCATACCATAGCTTATACCATAGACGGCATTTTGGATTGCGCCCTGCTTTTAAAAGATCCACTGTTTTTTAAATCGGCTGAAAAGCCCGCTAAAAAGCTGCTGGAGCTATTTTTAACAAATGGCAAGCTACACGGTAGGTATGATTCTTCTTGGCATGGCTCTGAAGCTTTTATTACCACAGGCGGAGCGCAACTGGCAATTATCTGGCACAAACTATTTTTACATACTCAAGATGCGTTTTACCAAAAAGGCGTTGTTGAGATGAATAATTTGCTCACAGCCATACAGCAACGCGCAACGCATGAAGCG
This sequence comes from uncultured Cryomorphaceae bacterium, assembly GCA_964416385.1. Lineage (GTDB taxonomy): Bacteria > Bacteroidota > Bacteroidia > Flavobacteriales > Schleiferiaceae > JAUHWL01. The sequence continues at coordinate 78,216 of CAYQDW010000002.1, forward strand.
CGAGATACACGCGGGGCCTTATTTGGGTCTTTCCCCATGTGGGGTAGATACGAGTCTTTTGGCTGCCCCAACTGGGCTACCAAGTATTTTGCAGATAGTTTAATGAATGAGGCAGGTTATGTTGAATAATCTGATAAATCTCCTCCGTACAATTTTGCCAACACCGTTGCTGGACATATATCGTACAAGAAAGAAAAAAACTGTGCGCAAAAATCTAGAAAAGCAACGTGCCATCGGGGATATCGTCACCAAAGCATATTTGCAGAAACAGCTGCAAGATATGGGTATTGCTGCCGGAGATCACCTCATGGTACATACCGCCATGAGCAAAATGGGGTATCTGGAAAATGGTCCGCAAACATTTATTGACGCCCTACTCGAGGTTGTCGGTCCTACAGGTACGTTATGTATGCCGTCTTCACCAGTAAGCAAGTTGCAACTGGTGCACATGCAGCAAAACCCTGTTTTTGATCTGCTGAACACACCCTCTGCGATGGGCAGCATCAGCGAGCACTTTAGAAGGTTGCCCGCAACGGTGCGCAGTTTGCATCCAACAGAGCCGGTTTGTGCCCAGGGCGCGCTTGCGGCGGAGTTTGTGAAGGATCACTTTGGCCAGCTAACACCCTATAATGCCAACTCGCCCTGGAAAAAATTGATGGATGCCAACGGAAAGATCTTATATGTGGGGGTTACACTTATAAATGCGGGCACACATCTGCATACGCTGGAAGATGCAGTAGATTTTAAATATCCTGTTTATGCAGAGAAGCTATTCAACGCAAAACTTATAGACGCTGATGGAAAAGTTCGCACCATGCAAACCAAAGTGCACAACCCGGAATTTAGCATGCGCAGGAAATGCGATGATTTAGTACCTTTCTTTCAGCAAGCCGGTATTCTTCAAAAAACCAAGTTGGGTAGAGCCGATTGCCTACTTTTGGATGCTAAAGGCATGTTTGATGTTATGCTTAAAGGCTATCAGGAAAAAGGAATAACCATGTACACGCCAAAAGGAGAGGATTTAGATTCATGAATGTTCAAAACAAAGCGTATCTTGACTATTAAGCCTGATTTTCAACTTCCTGATTCACGCAGAATTGTAGATACGCGAAAGCGTATCTCACACGGCTATGATTCAATTTCTGATGATGTTATTTGGGCAATTGTTATGCGAGATCTGCCAATATTAAAAGAAGCAGTTGATGCCCTATTAAATGATTAAGACCGCTTTATGTAAACCAGCATTTAAATGACAAAAACACTTCTACTCACAGGTGCATCAGGCGGCATAGGCCGGGGCTTGGTAAAAGGCCTAAGCGAGGCGGGCTATAATCTTGCCTTGCACTACTACAATAATTTTGAAGAACTCACGCAACTCCTCGAAGCGGAAAAACCAACAACTAAGATTGCCCTTTTTAAAGCAGACCTTACCAAAGAGTTGCAAGTGGCAGAAATGATAGAAAGCGTGATTGCTGCTTTTGGTCGGTTAGATGTAATTGTAAACAATGCTGGTATTGGCACAAGCGGCCTGACTTGGAAAATGGACCTAGCCACCTGGAATGAAACGCTTGCCGTAAACCTAACCGCCCCAATGCTGGTGTGTAAACACGCGCTACCACACCTGCGCGTGCAAGAATACGGCCGTATTATAAACATCAGCAGTGTGGTGGCACATATTGGTATGCCAGGTACATCGGCCTATGCGGCCAGTAAAGCAGGTTTAGAAGGGTATACCCGCAGCCTTTGCAAAGAGGTGGTAAATAAAAACATCACTGCAAATTGTATTGCCTATGGCTACATGGAAAGTGGCATGATAGACGTGCTTACGGATGAAATGCAAAGCATCGTTAAAGCCATGATTCCAGCGGGCAAATTTGGCCCTGTAAATGATGTGCTTTCTGCTATTCTGTACTTGGCCGATGAAAAATCCACCTACATTACCGGACAAACCCTGCATGTTAATGGGGGTATGTTTTTAAACAGCTAATGCCAATTCTTGTATACACACCCAAATGTTCGCCACGCATCAAATATGCCTTTAACTTGGTGTTTAAAGATGTTTTAGGGGCTGATGAGGTACAATTTAGCAGCAATAGGGTAGACCTTGAAAATTTTGATGGTGCCCGTATAAATTATTCGCCCGAAGCGGCAAAACAAGCCTTAAACTTTGTGCCTGCCGGTATTTTAAATGAGCACGACATTACTGAGCAAGAAATTCATATAGCCCATTACAGAGATACACCTATTTTTTTTGTGGTTAACAATGCGGCATTGCCATTTGACCCTTTTGCAGCGGCATTTTATTTGGCAAGTAGGTATGAAGAATATTTGCCATTTATTGGTGATGCGCATAATCGCTTTTCAGCAGAAGAAAGCTTGGCATATAAAGAGAATTTCTTGCATTTGCCTGTAATAAACATCTGGGCCAGCTGGATTAAAGAGCTTGTATTAGAAATGTTTCCTGGGCAATTATTTGCGCCAAAGGCGTATGATTTTGTTTCAACCATTGATGTAGATAATCTATTTGCCTATCGCGGCAAGGGTACCTTTAGAACAGGCGGTGCACTAATGCGTAACCTGTTAAAGCTACAGATTGATGAGTTCATCAGCCGTTTAAAAACGCTTCTTGGTTTAAAGAATGACCCTTTTGATACGTTTGATGAACAAATAGAAATACGGGATGCTGCTGGGGTAAAGAGCATATACTTTATGCTCTTTGCAGAATTTGCGCGTTATGACCGTAATGTTAGCATGTATAGCCCCAAAATGCAAGAACGCGTGCGCCACATGCTTGATGTAACACCCATTGGCATCCATCCTTCATACCGCAGCCATGAACATGAAAGTATTGTGGCTCATGAAATGTATAGCCTTGAAAAGGCTTTGCGCAAGCCCATAACCCAAAGCAGGCAGCATTACCTTAAAATGAGATTGCCAGATACATTTAGAATTTTAACGGATTTAGGTATAACAGATGATTATAGCATGGGCTATGCCTCGCATCCTGGTTTTCGTGCCGGATTAGCTACGCCATTTAGGTTTTATGACCTTGAGATGGAAGAAGCATTACCCCTGCGTATGCACCCATTTATGGTTATGGATGTTACTTATATTGATTATCAAAAAATTAATGCTGACGTTGCGTTGGCAGATATGAAGCGCTTTGTGGATGCCACTAGAGCAGTTAACGGCACTTTTGTGTCTGTTTTTCATAACCGTATTTTTAGTGAAAAAGAGCCAGAATGGCGAGGTTGGAAAGCGGTTTATACAGAATTATTAGAATACGCACACCCATGATTATACTAATAAAGCACAATCAGCTCGATATAGAAAAGTGGGATCACTGCATAAAAAAAGACACTTCTGGTTTGTTTTATGGCTACAGTTGGTATTTAGATACTTTAGTTAAAGAATGGGATGCACTTGTGTATAACGACTATGAAGCGGTTTTTCCACTCATTAAAGGCAAAAAGTTTGGCTTCAATTATTTGTTTCGCCCATATGGCACCCAGCAACTTGGCATTTTTTCGCATATAAATAAATCGCCAGAATTAGTTCATGCCTTTGTAGAAGCCATTCCAGCAAATTACCGCTACGTAGATGTTTTTTTAAATACAGATAATCCGGTAGATCTCATAAATGCACGCTGGCTGAGGCGAAATGTGAATTATGAATTAAGCCTGAACCGCGCCTACAAAGCCATTTATGATGGTTACAGCAAGCAAACGGTTCGCAACCTGAACAAGGCTAAAAAACATAAGCACCGCATTTTTGAATACGACAGTCCGGAGCAGCTGGTAGAGCTCTTTAAAGCCAATAAGGGGAAGGAAGTAAACACGCTAACTGAGGCCAATTACAGCAAGATTCTGCACATCATGCATGTAATGCTGCACAAGAGGCGAGGGTATTTATGGACCATCTATGATGACCACAACACCATTATTTGCGGGGCCTTTTTTGTAGAAATGGGTGGCCGCATTGTGTTGCTTTTTTCAGCCGCAGATAAAACAGCCAAACAACAGCACGCCATGACCTATTTGCTTGATGAGCTCTTTATAGCCCGTGCCGGAGATCAGATCATTTTTGACTTTGAAGGGTCAAACATACCCGGGTTGGCGCGTTTTTATGCCGGTTTTGGAGCTATCGAAAAGACCTATTATAACCTGCACATCAATCGCTTACCGGCACCGTTAAAGTGGCTAAAGCGCTAACTAAAAGTCGCTCTGAATTTCCTGCTTTAAGAAGTTAATGGCTGCCCGGGTAGGAAACTGATTCATTTCCATGGTTTCTTCCAGCACCTTTTTGCTGAGCTCAACACCCGGTAAATTATCAGGAAGTTTACCGGCAATGTTGTTAATAATACTTACCGTGGCACTTTTAGCCGTAACTACCATGCGCCAGGCTTCATCACTCACATAGATCTGCTGGCTTAGGTTATACTCAAACTCATCTCTAATAGCCTTTAGCAACACCTGCTGGTATTGTTTTACGGTAAGGTTGGCACTACTGTGGCGCACTAAAAGGCTGCTGGGGGTTATGCGCTCCAGAAACAATGAAAGTCGTTCAAAAGCCTGCAAGCGTATGGGTAGGGCGTTTTTTTGGTTCTTTTTACGAAGCTGGTAAATCCTACGTTTGTCTTCGTTATCAACAAAGTTGCTGAGTATTAGGTAGGTGAGCAGCAGCATCAATAATGCAGGGAAAGTATATTTGAGTATCTCTAGAAAAACTTCCATTTTTTTATCGGGAATGAGGGGTAGCAAATATCTAAAAAACACGCTGCTATGCAATAATGATAAACACATGTCATAGTCTTTCACAAATTCCAATAATTTTGCCCCTCTTTTAACAGAAATTATGCACCCCATATCCCATCGCCTCGGCAAGGTTGAAATGCCAATGACCATAGAAATGAGCAGGAAGAGCAGAGAGCTTCAAGCCAAGGGCATTGATGTTATTGCACTTAATTTGGGCGAACCGGATTTTGATACGCCTCAATTCATAAAAGATGCTGCAAAAGAGGCTATAGACCAGAATTACTCGCATTATATGCCTGTTGCTGGATACGCTGATTTGCGCGAGGTTATTGCCGCCAAACTAAAACGCGACAATTGCCTTACCTACAGCCCTGATGAAATAGTGGTGAGTACTGGTGCCAAACAGAGCATCATAAATGTGGTGCTTTCTCTGGTAAATGAGGGTGATGAGGTTATCATTCCAGCACCGTACTGGGTGAGCTATGTAGAGCAAGTAAAGCTTATTGATGGCGTGCCGATAGTACTGCCAACCAGTTTGGAAAGCCAGTTTAAGATTTCACCCGAGCAACTGCGAAATGCCATTACAGACAAGAGCAAACTGCTGATGATTAGCAGCCCCAATAACCCCAGCGGGGCCATGTATACGCGTGAAGAACTAGCTGCCCTGGCAGAAGTTATCGCCACAAAAAAAGACCTTTACGTCATGTATGATGAGATTTATGAGCTCATCACATTTGGAACCGAACATGTAAGCCTGGCCAGCTTTGATGCCATTAAAGATCAGGTTATTACGGTCAACGGCCTGTCAAAAGGATTTGCCATGACGGGCTGGCGTCTCGGTTATATGGCTGCCCCAAAATGGATTGCTGATGCTTGTGATAAGATTCAGAGCCAATTTACCAGTGGTACCAATTCAATTACCCAGCGTGCAGCCATTGCAGCACTGGCAGAACCGCCTGCCCGCATACAGTACATGGTTGATGAATTTGCCCAGCGCCGAGAATTAATGTACGCTTTGCTTAAAGAAATACCAGGTTTTAAGCTCTACAAACCAGATGGCGCCTTTTATATGTTTGTAGAGGTAAATGCTATTTTGGGTAAATCGGCAAACGGCCAAAAAATTGAAACCGGCCTTGATTTAGCGATGTATCTGCTAAATACTGCACATGTAAGTTGCGTACCGGGAGAGGCTTTTGGTCTAGAAGGTTACATCCGCTTTAGCTTTGCAGCTGCAACAGAGGTGTTGAAAGAAGCGTGTAAACGCATTGATAACGCCATCCGCAAACTTAGTTAGTGTGACGGTAGCACAGCTAAAAGACCTATTTGCTTCCTTTTCGCAAAAAACCGTTTTGCTTATTGGCGATGGTATGGTAGATGCCTATATGTGGGGCAACGTGAACCGACAAAGTCCGGAGGCACCTGTACCCGTAGTAGATGTTTTTCGTCAAGAAAAGAGATTGGGCGGTGCTGCAAATGTGGCCAAGAATCTTTCTGCATTGGGTGCGCGCACTATTTTTTGTGGTTTTGTTGGCGATGATGAAAACGGTGAGATATTTAAAGATTTGCTCACCACAAACGGCCTAGAGCATACTGGACTTTATACCGTTTCTGGAAGGCCAACTACTGTTAAAACACGTGTTATTGCTCATAACAAACACATTTTACGGGTAGATGAAGAAGTGACGGATGCCTTACCAGATTATGCACCGTTTATACAACGTCTTGCACAAATCATTAACATGGAGCCGATAGACGTCATCCTTTTTCAGGATTATGATAAAGGGGTAATTACCCCACAGGTTATTCAGGCTGTTGTCCATTTGGCTCATCAACACAACATACCTACAGTTGTAGACCCCAAGAAAAAGAATTTTATGGCTTATGAGGGTGTTACACTTTTTAAGCCCAATCTCAAAGAAATTAAGGAAGGCCTGCAAATACAATTTAATGCTAGAAATGACGCTGAACTCAAAAACGCGGTTGCCAAATTACGCGCTGCTTTATCGGCAGAAATGGTGCTTCTTACGCTAAGCGAATTAGGCGTGTACATTCAATTTGAAGGTGGAGAAAAGCATCTCCCGGCTTTTGAGCGCCAAATAGTGGATGTGAGCGGTGCTGGTGATACGGTGGTAAGTGTGGCCGCCCTTGCGCTTGCAGGGGGTTGCAATCCTGAGCACATTGCCTTTTTGGCCAATCTTGCCGGTGGACTGGTATGCGAAGAAGTTGGCGTAGTACCGATAAATAAAGAAAAGCTCCTGCAAGAGGCGTTGAACCTTGTTTAGGTGAATTTTAAATCATAAATGCACT
>CAYQDW010000003.1:0-20585 GCA_964416385.1 uncultured Cryomorphaceae bacterium
CCATTTAACGGGTCTAGAGGGGAACCATCATCCATTTTCCACCAATAGTCAACGCCATTGTTGTTTTCTAAAAAGGTTACATGCAAGCCATAGTTTTCGCCACCGCTTATGGCAATATCCGGCCAATAGCAATAGCCATGCTGCTGCGGGTAAGGAGATAGTGTATTTTTATTATCACCGGGTTTTGCGGTTCCATTCCAGGCTATTCCCCAGTCAAACAAGTCACCTACGCGGTATTCAATATCAGGATTAGTGCCTGTGGAATTGGGTTTGTGCCAAACAACTGCTAGGTTGTTGGCTGTATTTAAATCTGCATTGGGTTGGCTGGCATTTGTTTCTATAGTACCCGCTGCGGTTATGGCTGGGGTTAAACCAGGAACTAAAGGAGTGCTTATTGAATAAATAATATACTCAACATTACTGCCGGCTTCGAACACAACCATTGCAACTTGCCCTTTTTGCCCTACAACAATATCGGGGTCTTGTGCACCATTTGGCAAACTTAGCGTTTGGGTAATTTGGCCATCTGTAAATGCAACACCTGGGTTACTACCATCCCATGTCATGCCAAGCAAATAATGATCAGGGCATACGTCACAACTCGCAATGAAGTTTCCAGTGTTTTCTACCGATGGATAAATAGCTCCGTTTAGTGAGTTATCTGCATTAACAGCCGGCAGTATTTGTGCCTGTAGATTAATACTAAAGAGGCTCATTAAAACAAATAGCAGTTTACGAGCATTTATAAATAATCTTATAAGAGAGGGGGTAATGGCCTGACTCATAATATTTTAGGTTTAAGGTTGTTTATAAATAAGTATAAAACCATAAATACAAAGAATTCAAACAAAAGTCAAGTAAGAATTAGTTTGTATTGAGCTGCCTAAACTATTTCTATACAGGTGCTCAGGATAATAACTACGATATGCTCACGGCTTCTTCTTCTGGAATTTTCAATTCCACTTTTTCAAGCAGCGCATCTTCCAGCAAGTTGGCCCATGTTTTCATGTATAACACCACATCATCGCGCAAATTTTGTTTGAGGTAACGCTTTTCTTTGGGCAACAAGGCCAACACTTTCGGGTCGCTGAGGCGCTCAAGGTGTTGCAAATCTTGGGTATCTAAACCGGCATTCAACATTTCGCTAATGGCATCGTCAATGGGCAAACCGCTGGTAGGGCAATAGTCGTTTAGCTGGTCGTGCCAATCGCCCCTGCGCGCCATGGCCCGTTGGTGAATTTCGGCTTTGGTGAGTTTGGTAATCTCCTGCGCCAAAAAGCCGCAGTTGCAACTGCCCATGTGGCCCCATTGGTAATTTGGGCTTTCGGCCAATTTATTTGCGGCCCTGCGGATGTAGTCTACTAGTTCAAGATTTGCGCGTGCCATTTTTCTAGGTCTTTAGTTATTAGTCCTTAGTCTTGAGTGGCCCCTCTCCTCGTAGGAGAGGGGGTTGGGGATGAGGGGCCTAATACAAGGCCAAAATCTGCTCCGTGGCTTCTTTGGTATTTACTTTTTCAATCACGTGTTCAATTTTACCGTTTTCGTCAATTACAAAGCTTTCGCGGTGAATACCGTCATACACTTTCCCCATGAATTTTTTCTCGCCCCAAACGCCATAGGCTTTGATCACGTCCTTTTCGGTATCGGCCAACAGGGTAAAATTGAGGTCATGCTTCTCGATAAACTTTTGGTGTTTCTTTTCGTCATCGGCACTTACGCCAATTACTTCAAAGCCTTTTTCTTTGAGCAAGCTGGCATTATCGCGAAAATTGCATGCTTGTGTTGTACAGCCCGGTGTTAGGTCTTTGGGGTAGAAATAGAGAATTACCTTTTTACCTGCGAAATCAGCAAGGCTTACATCGTTTCCATTTTGATCTTTGGCAGTAAAATCTGGGGCTTTATCGCCCGGCTTTAAATGTGTCATGTCCTTATTGTGGATTTTAGATTTAGGATTGATGAGTAAACATCACGGCTAACGTATTGTTTGAATGCCGAAGTTAGCACCCATGACGAAAAAAGAAAAAGTCCAATTCGTAATTGATACGCTTGAGGAGTTGTATCCCCAAGTGCCGATACCGCTCGACCATATAGACCCATACACCCTTTTGGTAGCTGTGGTGCTCAGTGCCCAGTGTACGGATGAACGTGTAAATCAGGTTACACCTCTCCTTTTTGCCAAAGCCAATACGCCTCAGGCCATGATGCAATTATCAGTGGATGAGATCGCAGACATTATTCGCCCATGCGGACTAACACCCATGAAAAGCAAAGGCATTGCGGGATTGAGCAAAATGATTGTTGAAAAGCACAACGGACAGGTGCCCGACAATTTTGAAGACCTAGAGGCCATGCCGGGTGTGGGCCATAAAACCGCGAGCGTGGTGATGAGCCAGGCCTTTGGTCACCCGGCTTTTCCGGTAGACACGCACATCCACCGGTTAATGTACCGCTGGAATTTGAGCAACGGCAAAAGCGTGGAGCAGACCGAAAAAGATGCCAAACGTCTCTTCCCCAAAGAACTATGGAACAAGCTGCACCTGCAAATCATTTTTTATGGTAGAGAATACTCTCCTGCCCGCGGCTGGAGTTTGGAGAAGGATGTAATTACACGGACGATTGGGCGGAAGAGCCTATTGAAGTAGCTCTTTTTATATTGCTAGTACGGTTAAAACATTTGTGCGCTCAAACCTCAAATCAATTATTGCTTCCGTTCTTCCTGCAATAAAATCCGGATGTCTTTGATGAGCTTGTCAACTTCCGCATCATTGGTGCCTACATAAATACCGCGGATGCGCTTTTGGCTGTCAACAAGTACAAAATTATCGGTGTGGATAAAGTCGTGCTCATTAAAAGTGGCACCAGGTTCCATTACCGCGAAGTAATGTTTGCGCGCAAGATTGTAGATCTGCTCTTTATCTCCCGTTAAGAAGAGCCATTTGCCGGGGATTGCGTTTTGCTTATCTGCATACGCACGTAAAACGGGCACACTGTCAATTTCTGGGGTAACGCTATGGCTTACCAGCATCACATCTGCATCATTGGCAAACTCAGCCTGTAGTTTGCGCATATTTTTGGCCATGTCTATGCAGATGGTGGGGCATGTGGTAAAGAAGAAATCGGCCACATAAACTTTGCCGCGCAAATCTGCCTGTGTGGTGGTATCTCCATTTTGATTTAAAAGCGCAAAATCACCAACGCGGTGGTTGCGGCCAGTGCGCTCTACTTCATCATCTACCAATGCAGGGTTTAGCTGGCTAGGATTAATGATAGGCAGGCGAGGTTCTGGCTGTTGGATGTAGTAACCTACCATAATGCCAACGCCAACAATAACAACAAGAGATAGAATCTTGGCCCAGTCGTATCTGTTCAAGATTTAAAATTTTAAGATTTAAAATTCAAAAAAAAGGGGGTTTTACTTTTCTAGTGTAACCTCATAATTAATTGACCCACTAAAGCCCGCCATATTAAAGGAGCTGTCTTGTTCTACAATCATAATATTTGCAGTGAGCACTTTTATGGGGAAGATGGTTGTTTGGCCGGTGCTTTCTACCACTTCTAAAATTGTGGCATTATTTGTTAGCTTCCAAGTACCTGTACCAACGCGGCCATAGGGCACGGTTTGTTGGCCAAGCCCGGGGATGTTAAGCAGCACATCACAGGTGGCGTCAAAGGCGGCAGATTTATCGTTGTTAAATTGAAAACCACCCGCGAAATTTTCTCCTTCACCGTTTATTGGAATTACGGTTCCTGCGAAATCAATGTTGCCGCTAACTTCTAAATCGGTGATGCTCCAGTTGCCAACAAGCCACTCATTTGGGCCAGGAGGCGCTGTTTTATCTTCTTTTTTACAAGCTAAGAGCACAGCAAACAAGGCTAACAATAGGGTTAATTTTCTCATGATTTGCGAAGTTCAATTAAGGTTATTTCTGGCCAAATACCTACCCTGCCAGGAAATGCAAGGTAGCCAAATCCGCGATTCACATAAAGGTATCTTCCAAGGTCTTCGTACAAGCCGGCCCACTTGGGGTAGCGATATTTTACAGGGCTCCATTTTATCAATCCTGGCACCTCTATGCCAAACTGCATGCCGTGTGTATGGCCACTTAAGGTGAGGTGAATTTTTTCTGGCTGATGTTTAACTTCTTCATCAAAATGACTAGGATCGTGGCTCATTAAGATTTTAAATGCATTTTCATCTACGCCTGCCAAAGCCTTTTTCAAGTCGCCATGTTGCGGAAAAGGCGGTTTCCCCCAATTCTCTACGCCTAGAAGTGCAATTTGCTGCCCATCCTTTTCAATGTGTTCATGCGCATTACGCATGAGTTTAAACCCAAGTTCTTCATGCACTTGGTATAGGCGCTGCATGTTATCGATTTTGGCTTGGGCGCTGGGCCAGCTGATGTAATCTCCATAATCATGATTGCCCAAAATGCTGTACTTGCCATATTTCGCGCGTAGCCGCGAAAAGCTTTCTATCCACGGCTCCATTTCTTCGGCTTTGTTGTTTACCAAATCGCCAGTAAATAGCACCAGGTCTGGGTTTTGGTCATTAAGAAGAGCTATGCCGTATTCAATGCGCTCTTTATTATCAAAACTACCGGAGTGTATGTCTGAGAGCTGCGCAATGGTAAAACCGTCAAAAGCATCTGGTAGGTCATCAAAGTGTAGCACCTGCCTAATTACGCGGTAATCATATTTGCCCTTCCACATGCCGTAGACAATACTTGTAAGGGGTATGGCAGCAAGCGCCAAACCCACTTGGCTTACAAAGGCCCTGCGGCTAGGAATATATTCGGCACGATTGGGGTTGCTGTTGCTAATATTTAAGAAATCAGAAAGCCAGGTAATGCTGCCCTGTAAAACCCTGATCATATCTTCTGAAAAAAGAAAAATCACCACAAAAAGCTTGGGCACATAGGTAAGAATCATGATCCCCATAAACACGTTTACCACTTTGTTGGGGCCGGCAGCGCGGTCAAATGTGGTAAGCGCATACGCCATGTAAAAAAGCACCAATACGGTTAATCCCCAGTAGAAATAATTACTCCAGCCTCTATTATTAAAAGCTGTTTTTATGGCCTGAAAGGTGTAGATGTCTATTAGGGCAAAAATGCCAAAGATTAGCAGGATGCGTATGATGAGTTGCGACATGGGCGGTTTATCCGTTGTGAGGGTGCAAATTTGAAACGCAAAGGTATGTTGAATGTTTGTTGCACGTGTGACTTTTGGCGATGCATTAACGCTTTGTTGACGTATGGTCCTAAGCCGTGATAGGCATTGGTAATTTTAAATCACAATTCCGAAACCCCAAATCATAAATCCCGAACCAACCTTCCCAAATCTCTCCCCCTCATTTCCTACCTTTCGGCCAAAACCACTTTTCATGTCAGACAATAACAACCGCCTTTTTTTGCTGGATGCTTATGCCCTAATATTCCGCAGTTATTTCGCCTTTGCCAATAACCCGCGCATGACCAGCAAGGGGCTTGATGCCTCAGCGATTTTTGGATTTACACTCACCTTGTTAGAGGTGCTAGAAAAAGAGAACCCCACCCATATTGCCGTGGTGTTTGATACCAGCGCACCTACAGAGCGCCATGAGGTTTTTCCGGCCTATAAGGCCAACCGTGACGAAACGCCCGAAGGGATTAAAGTGGCCGTGCCTTATATCAAAAAGTTGTTAGAAGCATTTCGCATACCGAGCCTGGCAATGGATGGCTATGAAGCAGATGATGTTATAGGCACATTGGCTAAAAAAGCTGAAAAGGCTGGTTATACCACTTATATGATGACCCCTGATAAGGATTTTGGCCAGTTGGTTTCTGAACATGTTAAAATGTACAAGCCAGGTAGGGGCGGTGCGCCAGCAGAAATTTGGGGGGTTAAAGAAGTTTGCGAAAAGTTTGGTATTGAAAACGTAGACCAAGTGGTTGATTTTTTGGGGATGAAAGGCGATGCGGTTGATAACATTCCTGGAATTCCTGGTGTTGGCGATAAAACGGCCAGCAAGCTCATTATGGAGTATGGCAGCATGGAAAACCTCTATGAACATGCGGATGAGATTAAAGGAAAGATTGGAGAGAAAATTCGCGATAACAGAGAACAGGCACTGTTAAGCAAGCGCTTGGCGCGTATTATCATAGATGTGCCTATTGAATTCAATGAAAAAGACCTTACGCGAGACCCTATCGACAAAGAAAAGTTGCAGGCCGTTTTTGAAGAATTAGAATTCCGCACCCTTGCAAAACGGGTACTTAATGAAGACCTTACACCCGGTGCGCAACCACCCGCAACAAAGTCAAGCACCCGCGAAGGCGACCAAATGGATCTCTTTGGTGCGCCAATAACAGATGAATCAGGTGTGCCGCAACAGGCAGGGCGTAAAAAGACCATAGAAAATACAGACCATTTTTATCAATTATTTACATCGCCCGATGAGTGCCGTATGTTGGTTGCCAAATTGCTCAAGCAAAAAAGTGTGGCGTTTGACACTGAAACAACATCTGTAAACGCCATAGAAGCAGAGCTGGTTGGTATGAGTTTTAGCTATGCTAAAGGCAAGGCCTATTATGTGGCGGTGCCATCAGAAAAGCAGGCTGCGCAAGGCATAGTAGATTTGTTTAAGCCGTTTTTTGAGGCAGAGGATATTGAAAAAGTTGGCCAAAACCTGAAATATGATATTACCGTATTAGAAAAATATGGTGTGGATGTACGCGGGGCGTTATTTGACACCATGCTCGCCCATTACCTCATACAGCCAGATATGCGCCATAACATGGATATTTTGGCAGAAACCTACCTTAATTATTCGCCTGTAAGCATTGAAACACTAATAGGTAAAAAAGGCAAAAATCAAGGCAGCATGCGTAATGCAGACCTAGATGCCGTGGCCGAATATGCCGGTGAAGATGCAGACATCACCATGCAGCTAAAACAGGTCTTTGAACCGGAGCTGAAGGAAACAGGCGTTCAAAAAGTATTTGCGGAGATTGAAACCCCATTGGTACGCGTTTTGGCAGATATGGAGTATGCTGGGGTAACCATTGATGTACCCGGCTTAGCAGCCTACAGTAAGCAGTTGAATGATGATCTCATCCGCCTAGAAGAAGAAATTACACAATTAGCGGGTACAGCATTTAACATTGGAAGCCCTAAGCAGTTGGGCGAGATTTTGTTTGATAAGCTAAAATTGGTTGATAAACCTAAAAAAACCAAAACTGGGCAATATGCCACTGGTGAAGAAATTTTGGTGACCCTTAAGGACAAACACCCCATTATTGAAAACATCTTAGATTACAGAGAAACTGGCAAGCTGAAAAGCACTTATGTAGATGCGCTACCAAAATTAATTAACCCAAAAACGGGTCGGGTGCACACTACATTTAACCAAACAGTGGCCGCTACCGGGCGATTAAGTAGCACCAATCCCAACTTGCAGAACATTCCCATCCGCACAGAAAAGGGACGATATGTTCGAAAAATGTTTATTCCTAGCGACCAAAATCACACCTTGCTAAGTGCCGACTATAGCCAGATAGAATTGCGGATTATTGCGGCTTTAAGTGGTGATGAAGCGATGATCAGCGCCTTTAAAAATGGTGAAGATATTCATGCTGCTACTGCCGCCAAGGTATTTGGTGTGCCGTTGGCTGAAGTTACACGAGAGCAGCGCAGCAATGCCAAAACAGTGAACTTTGGCATTATTTACGGAGTAAGCGCTTTTGGGTTGAGCCAGCAAAGCACCTTAGATCGGGGCGAAGCACGCGAGGTCATTGATTCATATTTTAAAACCTATCCTGGTATTAAAGATTACATAGAAAAACAGCAAAATTTTGCACGTGAACATGGCTATGTGGAAACCATCATGGGCCGCAGAAGGTACCTGCGTGACATAAACAGTCGTAACCAAGTAATACGCGGCCAGGCCGAGCGAAACGCCATAAATGCGCCAATACAGGGCAGTGCTGCGGATATCATCAAGATCGCCATGATCAACATCCACCGTAAAATGGCCGAACAGAAATTTGAAAGCAAAATGATTCTGCAGGTGCATGATGAATTGGTCTTTGATGTGCTGAAAAGCGAAGTAGACAATCTAGAGGCCTTGGTGAAATCAGAAATGGAGAATGCCGTAACCTTAGAAGTGCCCCTAACCGCAGAAGCTGGCAGAGGTGAGAATTGGCTAGAGGCGCATTAAAATTAATTAGCGAAAGAGTTAATAACCGAATATCTAATGATTTAATTCGCAGATATGATAAAGAGGTTTTGGCTTTAGCAGCTTAAAATGTTCGAGCCTTTACCGGTTTAAAACCCTTATTTTCGCCTCACCTAAAATACCTCTAGTTATGCCTGATAAGCTTCAAAAAATGTTAGACATACGCCAGCAAGCCATGCAAGGCGGTGGTCAGAAACGTATTGACGCACAACATAAAAAAGGAAAATTAACAGCCCGTGAGCGTATTCACTTTTTGTTGGATGAGGGCTCTTTTGAAGAATTAGGCCGGTTGGTAACACATCGCAGCACGCTGTTTGGGTTAGACCAACAGGTGTTTTATGGCGATGGTGTGGTTACGGGTTACGGTACCATTAATGGTCGCCCGGTGTATGTTTTTGCCCAAGATTTCACGGTTTTGGGTGGCTCGCTGGCAGAAGCTCATGCCGAAAAGATCGTTCGCCTCATGGATCTTTCCATGCGCAATGGTATACCCATCATTGGATTGAATGACTCTGGAGGCGCACGTATTCAAGAAGGAGTTGTATCACTTGGCGGCTACGCGGATATTTTTTACCGCAACGTACAGGCCAGCGGTGTAGTGCCACAAATTAGCGCCATTATGGGGCCGTGTGCCGGAGGTGCCGTTTATAGTCCGGCATTAACAGACTTTGTAATGATGGTAGAAAATACCAGCTACATGTTTGTTACTGGGCCAAACGTGGTAAAGACAGTTACACATGAAGAGGTAAGCAGCGAAGATCTTGGTGGTGCAAGCACACATGCTACCAAGAGCGGGGTAACACATTTTACGTTCGAGAATGAAATCGCCTGTATAAACGGCATTAAACAACTGCTAAGCTATATTCCGCAGAATTGTGAAGAAGACGCCCCTGCCATTCCGTACCAATCTGAAAATGAAACACGCCCAAAGTTAAATTCTATTATTCCAGATAATCCGAATCAGCCCTATGATATCAGAGAGGTTATTAATGAGGTAATAGACCGAGATAGCTGGTTTGAAGTTCATAAAGATTTTGCAGAAAACATTGTGGTTGGCTTTGCCCGACTTGGTGGTAAGAGTATTGGTGTGGTTGCCAACCAGCCCGCTTACTTGGCTGGCGTATTAGATATAAAGAGCAGCCAAAAAGGTGCGCGCTTTGTGCGTTTTTGCGATAGCTTTAATATTCCTTTATTGGTGTTTGAAGATGTGCCTGGATTTTTGCCGGGAACAGACCAAGAATGGAATGCCATTATTACCAACGGGGCCAAATTGCTTTATGCCTTTAGTGAGGCCACAGTGCCCCGTGTAACGGTAATTACCCGCAAGGCTTATGGTGGGGCGTATGATGTGATGAACAGCAAGCATATTGGAGCCGACATGAACTATGCTTGGCCTACGGCCGAGATTGCCGTAATGGGCGCTAAAGGGGCTGCAGAAATCATCTTCCGTCATGAAATTGCCAATGCAGAAGACCCAGAAGCCAAATTGGCCGAAAAGGAAAAGGCTTATGGTGACGAGTTTGCCAACCCATACAAAGCGGCTGCGCGTGGCTACATAGATGAGGTGATTGTTCCAGAAGATACACGTGCCAAGTTGATAAGAGCGTTTAAGGTTTTAGAGACTAAGGCGGTTAAATTGCCGAAGAAAAAGCACGGGAACATCCCTTTGTAGGCACAATAAAAAGAAAAACAAATCCCGCCCAGTTGATTGAGGCGGGATTTTTATTTTAGCGTGAATGACAAAAACAGAACTTATTGCAGCATGCGAACAATTACTCGACCAGCGTTTGCAGCGCATTGATGCCGCCATGTCATTATCGCGCGAAGCCGCAGAAGGTGAGACCAAGAGTAGTGCTGGCGATAAGTTTGAAACCACCCGTGCCATGATGCATGCTGAGTTAGAACGGCTTTCTGCCCAGCGCAATGATGTTTTGCTTCTAAAAAAGGGCTTATACACGGCAGCACAGGCTGTTGTTGGCAATATGATTGGTTTGGGCAGTGTGGTAAAAACCAACGTGGCCACGTACTTTCTGGCCGCTGCTATTGGCAAAATCACACTTGGTCAACAAGAAGTTTTTGTACTCTCTACCGCTTCGCCATTGGGGCAGCTATTGTTGGGGAAAAGCGCCGGTGAGGAAATAACCCATGGCAAGGTTACCCAAAAGGTTCTGGCGGTTTATTGATTATCTGAATAGGGTTATGGTGCCATTTAATACCCGCTCTAATTGCAATACTACACTTCGCGGCTGGTAGGTTACTACATAAAAGTAGACACCTTCTGCAACAGGCTGTCCGGTAATCATATCCGTACCATCCCAACCAGTTTCTACAAATTCTTCTGGGTTTTCTGTTTGGTAAACCATGGTTCCCCAGCGGTTAAAGATTTCTAACCTAAAACGCTCAATATCCTTAAATCGGGGGTTTCCATTGGCATCGCGAACCGGTCTAAAAAAGTCATTAGGCCCTGTAGCATTTGGGCTAAACACGTTTGGAAGCTCAATAACAGGACATCCATCTACGCAAATAATTGTGCTAAAGTCACTTTCGTTGGGTGGTGTGGCGTCATCAACGGCGGTAACTGCGTAACAACCTACAATGCTGGCATCTGTTATGGTCAATGTGGTGTCGTTAGGGTCAATGCCGCTAACTAGAGGCGTAGTTGGCCATTCACTTTGTTCCGTGGTTTTATAGTAGATATTGTATGAAGTAATGTCTGAACTACAGAACTCGCCAGTAGCGGTGCGCCAAGTAAATGTGATTACACCAGATTCGCAATCGTCACTAGCAGATAAAATAGGTGCGCATGGGGCGGTAGTGTCTAATGGAGAGGCACACGCAATCTGAGAATTGTTTACAAGTGGCTCTGGCAAACCCGTACCTGAATAACGGCCAACCGCTTTAACTTTGTAGCAGTATGTTTCGCCATTAGTTAAGCCGGTGTCTATGTAGCTAGGCGCTGTAACATTTGCAATTGAATCAAATACCCCTGGTGCAGATTCTCGATAAACCACAAAGCGTTCATTCTGCCACGGTACATTAACTGCAAAGGTTAAACGGTTTTCCATATCAAAGGGGAAAGCTGTTAAAAACACAGATGATGCAGGATCAGAAAAGCCAACAACCACATTGTTTTGTCCGGCTCTAAAGCCCACACGGTAGGTATAACCTTGGGCTTGTGTATTTAAGTTGTTATCTGTGTAGATGGTATCAGTAAAGTTATTGATGGTGGCAATCTCCGTGAAGTTAGCGCCACTGGTACCTTCTGCCCGCTCCAAAACATAACTGTATGGCGGCGGAAAAAGACTGCTATCTATATCGCGTGGGGTTATCCACTTCACCTCTATTTCTCCAGCGGTTTCATCCGTGTTCAATACATCTACATTAGTGATGATGGGTACGGTTTTGGCGAGCTCTGCACAAACTTCAATACTTGCCCTGCTCTCCGCGTCATCAGCAAAAAAGGCTGTAATCATGTAGCAATAGCGCATGCCCCGTTTTAAGTCGCTCTGATCAATATAGCTGCTATTGTTGTACCCGCTTATTTCATCAAGCAAGGTGTAACCCGTGTAGGCTGGCACACCTGTTTCGCAGCTATCGGGGATATAACCATAAAAGCCATCTTTTCTATAGATCTTATAACCTATGGCATTTGTACATACACTAGCGTCCCAGCTTAAATTTATGGCATCTATGGTGGCTACGGCCTCTGGGTTTTGGGGCGCAGGGGCAATCACGGTAATTTCTACCGGTAAAAAATCTACCAATTCTGGTTCTGAAGGGTTAGAAGGATTGTCTTGAACTTTAAAGAACATCAGCCAAGGTTGCTTTTGTACATGGTTACAAGCTGGGGTCCAGCTAAAAACCTGTTGTACTGCGCCATTGCCAATTGATGGTTGGGCAAACTGTGCTGTGGGGGCAACTTCTAAAGGTCCGCCAGTGGCGGTTAGGGTAACATTATCCCCATCAGGATCTGTTGCTTGAACCGTAAACTGTAGGTTTTGACCAGCCTCTACACAAAAAGGCCCTACGGGTAAAAGCTCTGGTGGATTATTGGCGCATTGGGTTATGGTAACCTGCATATCGCGCGTTACGCGGCCAATAATTTGAAATATGCCATTTGGCCCTTTACGGTATTCTGTTATGAGTATGGCAAAGTTGTATTCTCCAATTCTCTGGGGCGTATCCCAAACAAAATCCCCAGTTAAGGGGTCAATGGTAACGGGGTCTTGTACTCTTGAAGGGTCATATGTTTCAGTGATAGGCGTACCGTTAAGACCACGACAATCAATTAACTCAAAAGCTATACTGTCGCCATCGGGGTCCCATGCGCCAGGGTTGTGGATGAATTTTTTGCCCTTGCAACCATCATCTATGGGTGCATTTAATAAAATAGGTGAGCTATTTGCGCCAAGCGCCGGGTTTACATTTAAAACAGTAGTGATGTAAAATGGTACATTGATGGAGTTTGGAATATTTTCTATGCCACCATTGCGGTTTAGATCTTGCATGGCAAGCACATAAAAACCTGGTGCTTGGTAGGTATGCTGTCCGCGATAAACATTCAATTTCACATCATCGCCCAAGCTTTGACCCATTCTGGCTGGCGGGGCACAAAAATTCCCAACAGGACCATTTTCTCTAATCAGGTTACTGGTAGTGTTATCGCCCCAATCTAGCGTAAGCTGGCAACGGTCTGCTGTTGCACTTTCTTTGGTATATGTGGTAATAACCACCTCGTACGTAAGCCCACCCAACCAGGTGTAGGTGATTTCACCCGCCCTATTATGGGTTGCAAAAGCCGCAAAATAGAGCTGAAGTAAAACAATGATGAGGAGAAATTTACGTACCATATTTGACGCTGAAAGCTATATAATAAAGAACATCAAGGTATTTAAAATGTTGCCCAAATAATGTTAGCATTGAGTTAATCTACGCTGCATTTAAACTTTCGCGGTTTGGTGGCTATTTAAAGCAGCTGTCGGCCAAAATTAGCTAATTTGGCGGCCCCATCTCAAAATGTTCCCATAGTCATGCAAATAGCTGTAGCAAAGAAATACCCGGCCAAACAATCCATTGCATTGGTGGTGGCCAAAAAAGATGAACCCAATGCTGATTTGTTCTCACCCGCAGAATTAGAATACCTGCAGAAAATGCGCAAAACGCATGCAGAAAAGTGGTTAGAAGTAAATCAATACACCCGAAGATTATTGGTTTACTTTATTAAAGAAGACAAAGAAGCATATATACGTCAGGAAAAAATGCGCGTTGCCGGTGCCGCATTGGCAAGAACGCTTAACAGCCACAAAGAAAAGGCCGTAACCATTGATGGTGGCGAATTTACCGCATCCATTGCCGAAGGTGCTATTTTGGCCAACTACCAGTTTTTGCGCTATTTGAGCAAAGAAGACAAAAAAAATGCGCTGGATAGTGTTGCACTAATTGGTGTAACCAAGGCAGAAATAGCCGAGTTACAAGTTGTTACCAGAGCAGTTGCTTACGCACGCGACCTCATTAATACCCCGGTTTGGGATTTAAACGCCCAGCAAATGGCAGATAGCGCTGCTGCAGCCGGTAAACAATTTGGCTTTGCCGTTGAGGTACTAAACAAAAAGAAAATTGAAGCCCTAAAAATGGGCGGCTTATTGGCCGTAAATAAGGGCAGTATAGACCCGCCTGCATTTATTATAATGGAACATAAACCCGCCAAAGTAAACAACAAGAAACCCCTTGTGCTGGTGGGCAAAGGTGTGGTATATGATACGGGTGGCTTAAGCCTTAAGCCTACCCAATTTATGGACGACATGAAGTGCGATATGAGTGGTGCCGCAGCGGTAATAGCAACCATGAGCGCTGTTGCAGAAGCCAATTTGCCATTGCATGTGGTTGGTCTTGTTCCCGCAACAGACAACCGCCCTGGTGGCAATGCCGTAACGCCTGGAGATGTTATCACCATGAGTGATGGCACCACCGTAGAAGTGATGAATACAGATGCTGAAGGGCGCCTGATTCTTGCTGATGCCCTGCATTATGCGAAGAAGTACGACCCTGAATTGGTCATTGACCTGGCTACCCTTACTGGTGCTGCTGCACGCGCCATTGGCCGTTACGGCATAGTGGCTATGGGTACCGCCAATGATGAGCAGTGGAGCAATCTTGATGAGAGCGGTGATAACGTGTACGAACGCATCGTTCAATTCCCGTTTTGGGATGAATATGATGAGTTGCTAAAAAGCCCTATTGCTGATATGAAAAACATTGGCGGTGCAGAAGCTGGTGCCATCACAGCTGGAAAGTTCCTAGCACACTTTACAAACTACCCATACATCCACCTTGATATAGCTGGGCCTGCTTTTATAACAGAGAATGCGGGTTATCAAACTAAAGGTGGTACCGGTATTGGTGTACGGTTGTTGTTCGACTTTTTGAAGAATTATTAATTTGAGTACTGCCAAACAGATCTTATCTGCCACGCTGCGTAATGTGGGTTTACTCTATGTAGTAGACAAGCTGTTCTACTTGAACAATCGCTGGCAGAACCGCAGGCGCAATGCACGTTTTTTGCAAGAACACCCAGACGTGAAGTTACCTCCAGACTACCTGATGTTTGAGTCTTTTCAGCTGGATTATTACAAGTATTTTGAAGAGAGCAAGCAAAGCGCGAAGTGGGTGGCAGATCATTACAAACGGCATCGCCAAAATCAGAATCCTGTAGTTCTGGATTGGGGTTGCGGCCCCGGACGTGTTATACGACACTTGCCATCTTTTTTTGAAGCAGGCGCTACATTCTTTGGCACAGATTATAATGCGGATTCAATAAAATGGTGCAGCCATAATTTGCCAGGCATTTCGTTTAATCATAATGGTCTAGAAGCCAAATTGCCTTATGAAGATGATACGTTCGACTTTATTTACGGCATTTCCATCTTTACCCACCTCTCAGAACCTAAGCACCGTGAATGGTTTTTGGAGCTTAAACGCGTTCTAAAACCTGCTGGCGTTATGCTGCTTACCACCCAAGGCGATAATTTTAAAACCAAACTCACGCCAAATGAATTAGAAAGGTATAATGCTGGTGAGTTGGTTGTACGGGGTAACGTTAAAGAAGGCCACAGAACATATTCGGCTTTTCAGCCTAAAGCATATATGCGTAATTTGTTTGTAGATGTTACTATTTTAGAGCACATTGAGCGTAAGCCTGAATCGGGCAGAGCACTGCCTCAAGATGTTTGGCTCATTGAAAAGAAGAACAACTAAGTTGTCAACATAACTATGGAAGAAGAAAATAAACCCATAATTGGAATTACCTGTGGCGACCTAAACGGTATTGGCTTTGAGGTAATCATGAAAACATTCATCAACCCAGAAATGATGGACTTTTGCATCCCTGTGGTCTTTGCCAGCAGTAAGGTTGCCAGCTATCACCGCAAGGCATTAGACATGCAGGATATGAATTTCCACATCATTAACAGCCTTGATCAGATCAATCCCAAACGACCAAACCTATTTAATTGCTGGCGCGAAGATGTAAACATTGAATATGGCGTTGATTCTGCCGAAGTAGGCAGTTTTGCTTTGCGCTCAATTGATGAAGCTATCAAAGCTTGGAAAGCCGGTCATATTCATGCAATTGTAACAGCACCGGTCAATAAAAATAATATCAACACCACAGAGACGCCCTTTACCGGCCATACCGGCTACATTGGTGATGCTGTACAGGGCGAACCCTTAATGATACTTACAGGCGAAGCGTTGCGGGTAGCCTTGGTAACCGGCCATATTGCGCTTGATGAGGTAAGCAAAGCGCTTACCACAGATTTAATTGTGAAACGAATAAATCAGCTGCATAAAAGTCTTGTGGAAGATTTTGGCATCAGCAAGCCCAAAATAGGCGTGCTGGCGTTAAATCCGCATGCCAGTGATGGTGGCCTTATGGGCGATGAAGAAGAAAAAGTAATCATGCCAGCTATTGCAAAGGCATTTGAGGCAGGCAAGCTGGTATATGGCCCCTATGCTTCTGACGGCTACTTTGGCGCGGAAACCTACCGCCAGTTTGACGCTACGCTAGCCATATATCATGACCAAGGACTCATCCCCTTTAAAACCCTAGCGTTTGATGATGGAGTAAACTTTACGGCTGGCCTGTCTATGGTACGTACAAGTCCAGATCACGGCACGGGCTATGGTATTGCCGGCAAGGGCGTTGCCAATGAAAGTAGCTTTCGAAACGCGGTTTACTTGGCTTGCGAGGTTTATAAAAAGCGATTAGAGTACCAGCATCTCACAGAAAACCCGCTTAAAACTTCGGCAAAGCAGAGAGAATGAGGGAGTTAGTGATAAGCGCACGCTTTAAAATTAGCGTTTTCGCTTTCAAGTAATTTGTTACTTTTGCAGGCTCAAAAAATGGTAGGCCATGCGCAAGCGTGATTTTGACATTGTGTTTAGTGGATTAAGCCTTGGCGAACACCAATTTGTTTTTGAGCTAAACGATGCGTTCTTTGATCTTTTCGGGTATACTGACCATAGCAAGTTACTTGCGAAAGCAACGGTAGATTTTCACAAACACAATACGTTTCTTGAGTTAGTTTTTTCACTAACGGGAGAAATAGAAGTGATATGTGATCGTTCAGGCGAGCCATTTCAGCAGCATCTTGAGAACAAGTTTCAGCTGGTGGTAAAATTTGGAGATGCTTATGATGATTCTGATGATGAAACACTTATCGTTACGCAAGGCGAGTACCAAATTAACGTTGCGCAGTATTTGTACGAGCTAGTTGTTTTAGCTATACCCGCAAAAAACATTCATCCGGAGTTAAGTCGTAAAAAAAAGACGAGCTCCAAAAAAGTTGATGAAAAAGAATTGCAGAAAGAAGAAAAAATAGACCCACGCTGGGATAAATTGAAAGATTTGTTGAACTAGAAAAAGAGATAAAATGGCACATCCTAAACGCAGACAAAGCAGCACAAGACGCGATAAGCGCAGGACGCATTACAAGGCAGAAATGCCTACGATTGCCATTTGCCCAACTACTGGCGAAGCCCACCTATACCACCGTGCCTATTGGCATGAAGGTAAGCTTTACTACAAGGGCAAAGTGGTAATGGAAAAAGCAGAAGCATAATTGTGAATTATACAGCTTAATAAAGTAGGCCTTAGAAGTAAATTATTCTAGTGGCCTGCTTTTTATTTTGTACCTATAGAAAAACAGCTAAATTCGTCAATCATCTTTAGCGGCAAATCCCACAAAGTATGTCAAATATAACCGCAGCCATAACTGCAGTAGGAGGATATGTTCCCGAGTTTCGGCTTACCAATCAATTGCTTGAGCAAATGGTGGATACCACAGATGAGTGGATTACAACGCGCACGGGTATCAAAGAAAGACGTATTCTAAAAGAAACTGGAAAGGGTACTTCTTATTTGGGAATTAAAGCCGTTGAGGCAATGATTCAACGCTTTGGTGTAGACGTATCTGATGTAGACCTTTTGATTTGTACAACAGCAACGCCAGATATGCCTGTGGCCAGTACGGCTGCTTTTATCGCCTCTGAGATAGGCGCAAAAAATGCCTTTAGCTACGATTTGATGGCGGCTTGTTCTGGTTTTTTATACGGTATGAGCACAGCCGCGAAATTCATCGCCTCTGGGGTCTACAAAAAAGTGTTGGTTGTTGGGGCTGATAAAATGAGCTCTATTATTGATTATACAGACCGTACCACGTGTGTGATTTTTGGCGATGGTGCAGGATGTGCCTTGTTTGAGCCCAACACAGAAGGTTATGGTTTGCAAGACGAAATTTTGCGAAGTGATGGTCAGGGTAGACAATTCCTCAAAATAGACGCTGGTGGCTCTATCATGCCATCAAGCCACGATACCGTAGATAACAACCTCCATTTTGTACATCAAGAGGGCCAGCAAGTATTCAAATTTGCGGTAAGTAACATGGCCGATGTAAGCGCCCAAATTATGGAGCGTAACAATCTAACCAGTGATGATGTTGCCTGGCTAGTTCCTCATCAAGCCAACCTGCGCATTATTGATGCAACGGCTAGGCGAATGGGCCTCACCAAAGAAAAAGTACTCATTAACATAGAGCGATACGGTAATACCACTAACGGCACCTTACCTCTTTTGCTATGGGATTATGTAAACCAACTTAAAAAAGGCGATAACATCGTTTTTGCAGCCTTTGGTGGTGGTTTTACGTGGGGTGCTATTTACCTCACTTGGGCCATGGATGCCAAGAAATAATTGCTATTTTTCTCCATTCAAAATATGCCAAATACTATGGATATTAAAGAAATTCAAAACCTGATCAAGTTTGTGGCTAAATCAGGAGCCTCAGAGGTGAGTCTTGAAACAGAAGACTTCAAGATTAATATTAAAACAGGCGGTGTAACCGGTGAGGTTCAAGTGGTACATGCCGCTCCACAGATGGTTCAGGCGCCAGCTGCACCAGCCCCAGCGCCAGCGGCAACTCCTGCCGCACCTGCAGCAGAAACTAAAGCCCCCGCAGCAGAAGACCATTATGTAACAATTAAATCACCGATGATTGGTACATTTTATCGTAGGCCTTCGCCAGATAAAGATGCCTTTGCCAACGTAGGCGATGAAATTAAACAGGGTACTGTGGTTTGTATTATTGAGGCCATGAAGCTTTTCAATGAAATTGAAGCTGAAGTTTCAGGTAAAATAGTGAAGGTATTGGTAGATGACCAATCGCCAGTTGAATACGACCAACCCCTTTTCTTGGTAGACCCTTCATAACAATAGGGCACAGTTTTTAACGTATACACGAAAGCCCATGTTTAAAAAAATACTTATTGCTAACAGAGGCGAGATTGCATTGCGCGTCATTAGAACATGTCGTGAAATGGGCATTAAATCTGTTGCGGTTTATAGCCAGGCAGATAAAGACAGCCTACATGTTCGTTTTGCGGATGAAGCCGTTTGTATTGGTCCGCCCCCGAGTAAAGACTCATATCTAAATATCCCGAGAATCATTGCAGCGGCTGAAATAACCAATGCAGATGCGATACATCCCGGATATGGTTTTCTATCTGAAAACTCTAAATTTTCGCGCATTTGTGCAGAAAACGGGATGAAGTTCATTGGTGCAACACCAGAACAAATAGACCAGATGGGAGACAAGGCCACGGCTAAGGCTACCATGAAAAGAGCTGGAGTGCCTTGTGTACCCGGTAGTGATGGGGTCATAGAAACATTTGAAGACGCTAAAAAAGCGGCCAAAGAAATAGGCTATCCCGTGATGATAAAAGCTACTGCCGGTGGTGGTGGTAAAGGTATGCGCGCCATTTGGAAAGAAAGCGAGCTCGAAGAAAGCTGGGAAAAAGCGAAAAGAGAAGCTGCGGCTTCTTTCGGAAACGATGGCATGTATATGGAAAAGCTCATAGAAGAGCCTCGCCATATAGAAATTCAAATTGTTGGTGATCAGTATGGAAAGGCTTGCCACTTAAGCGAGCGCGACTGTTCTGTACAACGCAGACATCAAAAGTTGGTTGAAGAAACGCCTTCACCCTTCATGACGCCAGAATTACGTCAAAAAATGGGTGAAGCAGCAGTTCGCGCTGCAGAATTTATAGCCTATGAGGGCGCAGGAACGGTAGAGTTTTTGGTAGACAAGCACCGCAATTTCTACTTTATGGAAATGAATACCCGTATCCAAGTAGAGCACCCAATTACAGAGCAGGTTATAGATTATGACCTTATTCGTGAGCAGATTAAGGTTGCTGCTGGCATTCCAATTCTTGGGGTTAATTATGAACCGCAATTACATGCCATAGAATGCCGCATAAACGCAGAAGACCCATACAATGATTTTCGTCCAAGTCCAGGTAAAATCACGACTTTTCATGCGCCAGGCGGACACGGTGTGCGTTTAGACACGCACTGTTATGCAGGATATATGATTCCGCCAAACTATGACAGCATGATTGCCAAGCTTATCACTACTGCGCGTACGCGCGAAGAGGCCATTGATAAGATGAAGCGTGCGTTGGATGAATTTGTGATAGAAGGTATAAAGACAACCATCCCCTTCCACCAGCAATTAATGGAGAATGAGGATTTTGTTGCAGGAAATTATACCACCAAGTTTATGGAGACGTTTAAGTTGAAATAAAGAACGTATTAACCCATTAATAAGCCCCCGGTAAGTGTTCTTGCCGGGGGTTATTTTTTACGATGAAGAAACTTATCCTGGCAGTTTTTGCCTTATTCACCATGAGTACTAATGCACAAGTAGTTGGTTTGTGGCTTTTGAAAATGGCGAAATGATCTGGAAAGGTAGCGGGCACTTAAATAAAGATTATATCATCCGTTTTAGACGCTCAAATAAATTTCCGCAATAGT
>CAYQDW010000003.1:20685-85146 GCA_964416385.1 uncultured Cryomorphaceae bacterium
TTAAATAAAGATTATATCATCCGTTTTAGACGCTCAAATAAATTTCCGCAATAGTTGCTTGATGGATGATGTGCTCATGCCCATATCGTCTTCCAATTCCGATACGCTTCCATGACTGACAAATTTATCCTGTAAGCCTAATCCTGTTAGTTTTTTTGTTGGTAGATGTTGGGCCAGCCAAGTGGCCATAGCATCGTGTAACCCGCCACGTAGCGATCCTTCTTCTGCAGTTATAATGTGTTCGTAAGGTGCTAATGCTTCTTTCAACGCCTCATCATTCCAAGGTTTAAGAAAGCGGAGGTCAATATGGCCAAGGTTTTTTTCGTCTAGGGTCTCTAAGGCGTTTTCCACCCGCACACCAATGGTGCCCAATGAAACAACACAAAGCTTTTCTCCTTTCTTCAATTCTCTAAAACTGCCTGGTTCCACAGGGAGGTCCTCGCCTCTGAAAACTTCTTCGCTGCCTCGTGGAAAGCGTATGCTAACAGGTCCGTTCTGCGAAAACGCATAATCTAACATCTGCTCCAATTCTGCACCTGTCATGGGGGCTAAAATTTGGAGATTGGGTATGGGGTTCAGAAAACTGAGATCAAATGCCCCATGATGCGTTGCGCCATCCTCGCCAACTAAACCCGCGCGGTCTAATGCAAAAACCACAGGCAGAGTTTGCAAGGCTACATCATGTATGATCTGGTCATAAGCCCGTTGGGCAAACGTGCTGTAGAGGTGAACTATGGGTTTCATCCCCGAAGCGGCTAAGCCTGCAGCAAAAGTTACCGCGTGTTGTTCTGCAATGCCAACATCAAAAGTGCGCTGCGGGAAGATTTCTTTAAATCGGTTTAGTGAAGAGCCGCTAAGCATAGCAGGGGTAATTGCTACAATGCGTTCATCCTGCTTAGCCAGTGCAATTAATTGATCCGTAAAAATGTCTTGATACGTTTTTTGAAGCGTATTAGTCGGGTTCAGTGTGGGGGCTGCTGAAATCCCAAGCTCTTCTTTCCAAGAAACAAGTGATTTCTTTTTGGTTTTTATGTGTAAGACCCGCGTGCCACTTGCGTCTTTTTCTCGGGTAAGTTGTTTTATTAAATCGGGGAGGCTATGGCCGTTTATTGGGCCTGAATATCCCCAACCTAAACTTTGAAAAAGTTCCTCATAGCTCTGGAATTCATGTAGGGCACCAACATTAGGATCAATACTGCTTTCGTTATCATTGAGAATTAATAGAATATCTAGACCCGTGGTTCCCAAATAGTTGAGTGCCTCATACGCCATGCCACCTGTTAGGGCACCATCACCAATTACAGCAATGTGTTTTCTGCTTATTTCTTGTAGGCGTGCAGCTTCTGCAAATCCGCCAATGGCAGAAATACATGTTGATGAGTGACCAGCGCCAAAGGGATCAAATGGGCTTTCAATGCGACTGGTGAAGCCACTAAGACCATCTTTTTTTCTGTTGGACGTAAAGATTGGGGCCCGGTCTGTAAGTACTTTGTGCAAGTAGGCTTGATGGCCAACATCCCAAATTAAAATATCTTCTGGGGTATTAAAGATATAATGCAAGGCAAGCGTAAGTTCTGTTACCGCAAGGCTACTCACCAGATGGCCTTCTTTTTCCTGAGTTTGCATGAGTGCATATCGGGCGGCCGCAGTACATAACGCATTGAGCTTCTCTGGCGAAAAAGTTCTGTAGACCTTTGGGTTAAAATCAGACGGCAACGGCATGCTGCTAAATTACGCTAAACTTGAATTGTCTTTGGTGATGGGCGTTCAATTTATGGGCTATAATTACTTAGAATGTCCATATTTGTAACACATAAAAAAATATAAAGTATGACAATGGTTCAACTCATTGAGCAGTTCCCTAATCACCTAATTAATGCTTTGCAGATTTGCGAGACTGCCAATTTACATGAGCCAAAAAAATCGATACAAAATGTTGTTATTACGGGTTTGGGAGGCTCTGGTATAGGCGGTACAATAACAGCAGACTTACTTGTGCCTATTTGTGGGGTGCCAGTGATTGTAAATAAAGATTATCACATGCCCGCTTTTGTAAACGAAAACACCCTAGTTATTGCTTGTAGCTATAGTGGCAATACAGAAGAAACCCTGATGGCGTTTGCAGAAAGCTTAGAGGCTAAGGCCCAGGTTGCGGTAATTTCAAGTGGTGGCGTGATAGCCCAACGTGCAAGAGAATTGAACCTAAATACAATTATTGTCCCTGGCGGAAACCCTCCGCGAAGCATGTTGGGTTATGCTTTGGTTGCCCTTTTGTATTATGCCGAATTCTATAATTTGGGGGCTTTTGATCTCACAGACCAAATTCCTGCAATAGGTAAAATGTTGTTGGCAGAACAAGAAACCATGAAGCAACAAGCGTTACAGTTGGCCTTCAAGGTTAAAGGGAAAACCGTTGCCACATATGCTGCTAGCGGCATGGGAGGTGTTGCAACAAGATGGCGGCAACAGCTTAATGAAAACAGTAAAATGCTTGGCTGGGACGCAGAAGTGCCTGAGATGAATCATAATGAATTGGTGGGTTGGGCCGGTGGAAACGATGTGTTTGCCGCAATTTTTCTACGTACAAATTATGACTATGACCGTAACCAACGTAGAATGGAAATTAACAATGAATTGATTTCGCCTTATACGCCAAATGTTTTTGAAATTTGGGCGAAACAGGGTAGTAAGCTTGCTGAAGTTTTTTATCTCATCGCTTTTGGTGATTGGCTGAGCTACCATTTGAGCGAATTAAACAAGGTTGATATCATGGACATAAAGGCTATTGATTATTTAAAAAGCGAATTAAGCAAGCTGTGACACGGCTTATAATCATAGCGTTTTTATGCCTTACCGTTGCTTTACACGCCCAAGAAGAGCGCGCGGTAACTTTAGGCAAAAAATGGATGATTGGTGGCAATGCCAAAATTTTCGTGGAGACGCTAGGGCCTCAAGCCGCCCGTTTAATTGTAGACATTGAGCCGCAAACAGGGTATTTTTTTACCAATTGGTTCGCAGCAGGCTTACGGTTACCGCTAACTTTTACCAGTGACGCTTTTCGTACTACCATTAACCCGTTCTTACGCTATTACGCTCCGTTAAAGGGTCATGTTATCCCTTTTGCAGAGGTAAACGCGGGGCACGGTTGGCGATATATTTATGATACCCAAAGTTCTGCGTATGATGATGTTGAACGCAGCTGGATTTTGGGTGGGCAAGCCGGCATGGCTCTTTTTGTAGCGCCTCAGGTGAGCATAGATTTGTGCCTGTATTATGCACTTCAGAATTATCAACTTCAAAGCAATGGTAAAACATATCCCAACCGCATAGAAAACGTCTACGGGTTGGGTGCTGGCTTTCAATTTTATTTTTAATCATGCGTCAAGTAGTTTTTAAAGATCTTGGCCGCATGGCCTATAAGCCAGCATGGGATTACCAAGAAGAGCTGTTTAACGGCATTGTTGCTCAAAAGGTGGCCAATCGCAAACGGCCAGAAAACGAACAAATTGAAACGTCTGATTATTTATTGTTCGTTGAGCACCCGCCTGTATTTACGCTGGGCAAAAGTGGCGCAGAACAAAACTTGCTCATCAATCATGAAAAGCTAGCTGAAGAAAAAATTGACTATTTCAAAATTAATAGGGGTGGTGATATTACCTATCACGGTCCAGGTCAGCTGGTTGGTTATCCGATTTTTAATCTTGATCATTTTTTTACTGACATCCACAAATACCTGCGCTACCTTGAAGAGGCCATTATTTTAACTATTGCAGAATATGGTTTAAAAGGTGAGAGAAGCCCGGGGGAAACTGGTGTGTGGCTAGACGTGGGCAAACCCACTGCCCGAAAAATATGCGCGATGGGTGTGCGCGCCAGCCGCTGGGTAACCATGCATGGTTTTGCGTTTAATGTAAATACCAATCTAAAGCATTTTGGTTATATCGTGCCCTGTGGCATCCGCGATAAAGCCGTTACCAGTTTACACCTAGAAGTTGGCCATGAGGTAGATTTTGAAGAAGTGAAAGGCAAGGTTAAAAAGCACTTGGGCGCGCTCTTCGCTATTCATTTTGTAACGCAGGAACCTTAAGGCTGCCACCTTTATGCATCTTTGAGACTGCTCTTGGCACGCCCCAAAAGGCAATTAAACAAATGAGCAGTGTAATCACAATGGCAATAGCCAATTTTTTGTTGCGCTTTTTGTTCTCCTGTCTTATTTTATCTCTTAGCTCTTGTAGCCCTTGGGCAGACAATGATTTTTGCTGCTTGTGCTCAATTTTTGAAATGCCTTTTCTTGATTGATAATCAAATGCCTTTCGCAGATTAGGCTGTGTTTTTTGCTTCCTTTTTTGTTCAAGTGCCCGTGTGAGATTAGCACCATGAGACCCAAACCAGCCCATTTTTAAATCTTTTGATGATAGTGGTAGATTTCAATTAAATCATCACTATTAATTTTAATCAACCAAATAATTGAGGCCAGAATGAATACGCTAACAACCAATGCTAAAATGCTTTTTTTAGTGCGTAAGCGCTTTTCTAAAGTAAGGCGCTTTCGTAACACAGCGCGCTCTGCATCAGATAGTGCTTTAATTTTTCTGTAATTCAGATGGACGTTGTTATTTCTGTCGCGCTCATGAATTTTAGGGAAACCGCGTTTTAAACTCGGCCGCTTTCGCGCATTGCCGCGGATCATTTGAATCATGTATAATACATGTCCGCCCCAACTCATTTTGCATTCGGATTAAAAATGTCTTCTGGTTGTGCTGCAAACCAGTTAAAGAGGGCCAAAAAGCCCCAGATCAATAATGCCAGCAGAATAACAGATAAACCTAAAAGTATGAGTTGCCGGTAGCGTTCTGTTTTTTGCCGCAAACTTATCACGTACCTGATCTGTGCTATTTCACGGGCAGAGAGTTTTTTGGTTTCCTTGTACTGAACATCTTTTATTCCCTGCCGACTTTTATAGTCAAATTCCAAGCGCAAATTGGGCCGCTTTCTGCGCGTTACAGATTTAACAAGTGGAATAAATGAAGCAAAACCCATTATTGGAATAATTACATTGCTGAAGATAAAGAATTATAACATTTTGCGCAAAGTACCGGTTCGCAATGATCAATTGTACTAATTCGCTCTGCCGCATCCGCCATAACGCAACTTTTATCTGGGCAATGTGGTAAGCCAAGATTATGGCCAAATTCGTGGATGACCACTTTTTGTAAGCGCTGATAGAAAAAAGCGGGCTTACGTTTTAAACGGAAGCTAGATACAACAGCTTCACGGCCGGGCCTGTAGGCCAACCCCATTATGCCCCAATCTCTGTACTTGTTTTCGGGTTTCTTGATGTTGCCTTCTGCATTCCGTTTTGTGGTGCTTATATCTTCGGCCGTAAGGCCAAAAGCAAAATCTGCTCCTTCTGCCTTGCGAATTGTTTTTAAATAAACCAGTAATGAATCAGCGCGGTAGCGTGCACGCTTAACATTGATAAAAGCATTTTTCGGTAAGGTTACCGGTGTAACAATTTGCGGTGCGATATTGTATGCAGCAGCCAAATATTGCTCAACAGAATCAATCTGATGGGCAGGTACATCACCTAACGGAATGATAATTACATCTGTATTTGGGCCGATTTTAGGCTTACAGGATACCAGAAGAATAGCAAGAAGTAGAGAAAAACGGTACATCAGCGATTAGAGTTCCTTACGTAAACGCGCCACCGGCAACCCTAATTGTTCGCGGTATTTGGCAACGGTTCTTCGGGCTATGGGGTAACCCTTTTCTTTAAGTAGCTCAGCCAGTTCTTGATCAGTAAGAGGTTTGCGTTTTTCTTCTTCACCAATGGCATCTTCAAGAATCTTTTTGATCTCTTTAGTGCTTACTTCTTCACCTTCGCTATTAAGCATAGCTTCGCTAAAAAATGTCTTTAAAAGTTTGGTACCATAAGGGGTTTGCACATACTTATTGCTGGTTACGCGGCTAACGGTGCTGATATCCAAACCAATTTCATCCGCAATATCTTTTAAGATCATGGGGCGGAGGTCGCGTTCATCACCACTTAAGAAATAGGCCTCCTGGTATTCCATAATGGCGGTCATGGTAAGCATGAGCGTTTGTTGGCGCTGGCGGATGGCCTCTATAAACCACTTGGCGCTGTCTATTTTTTGCTTGATGAATTTTACCGCTTCTTTTTCGCCTTTGGTGGCTTTGTCTTTGGCAGCTTTGGCGTGGGCAATCATCTCGCGGTAATCACGACTAATCTTCAACTCTGGGGCATTACGCGCATTAAGGCGCATTTCAAGCTCCCCCTCATTGATTGTGATGAAAAAGTCTGGAATGATATTTTGCGAGCCGCCACGGCTGCTGCTACCCATATTGCCGGGTTTGGGGTTGAGATGTACAATAATTTGTTGCGCTTCTCTTAATGCTTCTTCTGTTGTATTAAGGTTGTCTATAAGTTTTTGGTAGTGCTTTTTAACAAAGGCATCATAGTATTCATGAAGTATGCGGTATGCCAAGCGCACCTCTGGCGTTTGTGGTTTACGCTCTAGTTGTAGCAGTAAGCATTCCTGTAAATCTCGTGCGCCAATACCGGCTGGGTCTAGGCTCTGTACTACGGTAAGTACTTTTTCTACCTCTTCTTCAGTTACAAAGAGATTACGATTAAAGGCAAGGTCGTCTACAATGTCCAGTAACGCGCGTTCTAGCAGGCCGTCATCGCCTAAATTACCTATGATGTATGTGGCAATTTCGCGTTCATTTTCGGTAAGATCACGCATGCCAATCTGCGCCATGAGCCGCTCAATAAAGCTTTCTTCTACGGCGATTGGAATGGTGCGCTCTTCATCATCTGCGCTGTAATTATTGGCCTGGGTTTTCCAGCTGGGCGTTTCGTCATCACTCAGGTACTCATCCCAGTTTACATCTTCAGTATTATCACTGGCGCTTTCTTCAAAGCCTTCGTCCTCCCAAGAGTCTTCCTGTTTTTCTTCAAATTCTGCACCTTCTTCTAGTGCGGGGTTCTCTTGAATTTCTTGCTCTATGCGCTCTTCCAGTTCTTGCGTGGGCACCTGGATGAGTTTCATCAACTGGATTTGCTGAGGCGATAGTTTTTGCTCCAGCTTTAGTTTTTGTATTTGACGTAAGGCCGCCATCGGTAGTTTTTCTATTAAAATTCTGCCCTGCCCGGTGTGCGCGGAAAGGGAATAACATCACGTATGTTGCCCATACCTGTCACAAATTGTACCAAACGTTCAAAACCTAATCCGAAACCGCTGTGCTTGCAGGTACCAAATTTGCGTGTATCTAAATACCACCAAAGGTTTTCTTCCTCAATAGAGAATTCACTCATTTTTTGTTTTAGCACATCCAAACGCTCTTCGCGCTGGCTACCGCCAATGATTTCGCCAATGCCAGGAAAGAGAACATCCATTGCACGTACGGTTTGGCCATCTTCATTTAAGCGCATATAAAACGCTTTTATTTTGGCAGGATAATCAAATAAGATTACCGGGCTTTTAAAGTGTTTTTCTACCAAATAACGCTCATGCTCACTTTGTAAATCGGCACCCCACTCTTCAATGATGTAGTTAAATTTCTTCTTGCGATTGGGTTGACTGTTTTTGAGAATTTCTATGGCTTCCGTATAGCTTAAGCGCACAAAATTGTTTTCTACCACAAACTGCAATTGCGCAAGCAAACCACGTTCACTGCGTTGTTGTTGTGGTTTGGCTTTTTCTTCTTCTGCAAAGCGTTTATCTAAAAATTCTAAATCGTCTTTACAGTGCTCAAGCGCATAGCCAATAACATATTTGAGAAAATCCTCGGCTAAGGTCATGTTATCATCAAGCTCAAAAAAGGCCATTTCTGGCTCAATCATCCAGAATTCAGCCAAATGCCTGCTGGTATTGCTGTTTTCTGCACGAAACGTTGGGCCAAAGGTGTAAACCTTGCTAAGGGCCATCGCGCCCAATTCTGCTTCTAACTGGCCGCTTACCGTTAGATTGGTTTCCCTTTCAAAAAAGTCTTCAGTAAAATCAATGTTGCCCTCTTCGTTTTTGGGGAGATTGTTTAAATCTAGCGCGGTAACGCGAAACATCTCACCAGCACCTTCAGCATCACTTCCAGTAATAATTGGCGTGTGCATGTAGAAAAAGCCGTTGTCATTAAAATATTTGTGGATGGCAAATGCAAGGGCATGTCTGATGCGGAAAATGGCGCCAAAAGTAGCCGTACGTGGCCTTAGATGTGCTATTTCGCGCAAGAACTCCATGCTGTGCTTTTTGGGCTGCAATGGATATTCTTCTGGGTGGCTATCTCCGTGAATGACAATAGACTTCACCTGAACCTCTACATTTTGACCTTTTCCCAAAGAGGCTACCAAATCACCCATAACTTCAATACAAGCGCCTGTGGTAATGCGTTTTAGCACTTCAGGGTCTGTATCTTCAAAGTTTACAACTGCTTGAATATTGTGTATTGTACTACCATCATTAAGGGCAATAAAGCGGTTGCTCCTAAATGTGCGTACCCATCCGCGTAAGCGTACCTCACTGCCAACGGGCATTTTAGTAAGCGCATCTTTAACATTTACCGTAATCATCTGTGCTTTAACTAGATTTTAATTCAACGTTGCAAAAGTGCACTTTTTACTGCGGGTTAAAAACAGCGTTTAGCATCAAATAAGTGCAATATTATTGGCTCAACTTAAAGTAAAACACAAGCTATTAAAAAAGGTTAACGATGTTTTAACAACCTGTATCTCACACAAGTACAGTGTGTTATACTTTAGTTGAGAAACGAAGGAAACAAAAATTACAAAAAATGTTTCCAGTGTGATAATCGCGTTTACTTTTGCGCCCGTTTTATGGAAGAGTTAGAAAAACGAATATTACAAGGTGCGTTGCATCAATTTTTGGTGATGGGCATTCGTGCTGTTACCATGGATGATGTTGCCCGCGAGCTTGGGATTTCTAAAAAAACACTCTATCGTTTTTTCGCAAACAAGGCAGACTTAGTAGCGCGAAGTGTACAGTTTACCTTTTGGCAAATAAAGTCTTCTCTAGAAGAGATCTCTAACAAGAGCACCAATGCCATTGATGAACTATTTGAGTTTGATGCACAAATGACGGAAGTCGTTAAGTCGCAAAAGCCAATGATTATTAATCAGCTACGCAAATATTACCCAGATACGCACAACTGGTTATATACCAACCGTAAAGATTTGATGTTAGCCCTAACAGCCCGCAATCTTGAAAAAGGGGTAAGGCAAGGCATGTATAGAAGTGATTTAAACATCAGGTACATTGCCTTAATGTATTATGCGCAAACACTTTTATATGCGCAAGAAGAGAGCATGCCTGATGAGGTTTGTACCCGTCCTGATTTTGTTTATGAAAATCTCATTTATCACCTGCGCGGCATTGTGTCAGAGCGCGGACTAGAACACCTTAAAACTAAGCTAAAACAGAAAAAATGAAGTATTTAACAGCAACCGTTGCCTTCTTTTTGGCGGCACAACTCCTGGCCCAGCAAAGCTTGTCTGTGAGTGTGGCAGAGGCCCAAGATTATGCCGTAACGCATGCGTATACGGTACAAAACAATAGCCTCGAAGTTGAAAAAGCGCGAAAGCTTTATTTAGAAAATATTGGGCGTGGTTTGCCGCAGGTATCAGCAAATGGCAACTACACGTATAACCTTGAGCGGCAATCTTTTATTGCCGATTTGGGCAGCGGCCAATTGGGTCTTTTGCAAATTGGCGCCCCTTATAGTGCCTTAGGTACGGTTGCGGCAGAGCAGCTTATTTTTGATGGCAGCTACATCGTTGCCCTTCTTGCCAGCCAGGTACTCAAAGAAAACGCCTTAAATGATTTAGAAAAATCGCGCATAGAAATTCGCGACCAAGTGGCACGGGCTTACCACCTTGTATTGGTTAGCCGTAGAACTGCAGAAATTATAGCCGAAGACTTGAAGTTTTTGCAGCAAAGTTTTGAAGAGACTAAAAAGCTTTTTGAAAATGGCTTTGTAGAAGAGCAAGATAAAGACCAACTTGAGTTACTTCTTAGCAATTTGTTAAACAATCAAGACTACATTCAAAAGCAAGAAGAGGTTGCGTTGATGCTTTTAAAAATCCGTATGGGTTTGTCGCTCGAAACAGCGTTAACGCTTACAGATGACATTGATGGGCTGATGGTTTTTACAGAAGAAGGCACCAGCATTTTAAACACGCCTTTTGCCGTAGAAAACCATATAGATTACCGTTCTATCTTAACCCAAGAGCGCGGACAAACGCTGAACTTACGGAATGAAAACATGCAATATCTCCCCAAAATAAAAGCCTTTTACAACTTAAATTACAATGTGAATAACATGGACTCTTGGGTTTTTACCGGAGAGCAAGGGCAAGACCGGCTAGACGTGCGTTGGCAGGCATTAGGTGTTTCGCTTTCTGTGCCAATTTTAACCGGCGGTACACGCGTGGCGCGCGTGCAACAGGCACAATTGGCATTACAACAAGTTGTGGTGGCCAAGCAGCAAGTTCAAGACAATTTAAAGCTGGCATACGCACAGGCAAAAGCCGAATATGAATATGCCTTAAACACCTATAAAACACAGCGCAGAAATGTTGAAATCGCAAAAAACATCCGCGATAAAACACTGCGCAAATATCAAGAGGGTTTGGCCACAAGCCTTGAATTAACGCAAGCAGAAAATCAGTATCAAGAGAGCCTTCGCAACGCAATTAACACCTCTAATCAGGTATTAGACAAGAAAGTAAACCTAGAAAAGGTGCTTGGTAAGTACAACGACTAAAAACAAAACACACGTAATAGATTTAACAGCATGAAAAATTTTATAACTCTTTTCGCAATTGCGGCTATCGCTTGGTCATGCCAAACAGAGCAAACCTCAAACCTTAATAAACTCTACCAAGAGCGCGATTCTTTAGTGGCCATACAAAGCACTATTGGTGCGCGTTTGCGCGATATAGAAACGGAGCTTTCTACACTAGACAGTACACGTAGCCTAACCACGGTTACCACCATGCCGTTGGCGCTAAAATCTTTTGATCATTATTTTCAGGTATATGGCACCATTGAGGCGAGCAAGAGCATTAATCTATTCCCAGAAGCAAATGGTACCATAGAGCGTATTTATGTTGCTGAAGGCCAAAAGGTAACAGAGGGTCAACTCCTTATAGAGTTAGATGGTAAGCTCATCCAAAAAAACATAGAAGAGTTGGAGGTTAACCTCGACCTCGCCAAGTCGCTATATGAAAAGCAACGCAAATTATGGGTTGAAGAAAAGATAGGCTCAGAGGTACAGTATTTACAGGCTAAAACCAATAAAGAATCTCTAGAAAGCCGGTTAGCGCTTTTACAGCAGCAGATGAGAATGACTAAAGTGCGTGCACCTTTTAGTGGTGTGGTAGATGAAATATTCCCCAAAACAGGAGAAATGGCTATGGCCGGGCAACCTGTTTTGCGCCTTATAAATCTCAGCGAAGTTTATTTAAGTGCCGATGTTTCTGAAGCGTACGTAGGTACCGTAGGTAATGGCACCGCCGCAGAAGTGTACATTTCTAGTTTAGATAAAACCATACCGAGTAAAGTTATACAGGTGGGGCAGTTTATCAATCCTGGCAACAGAACCTTTAGGGTGCACGTTGGGCTAGATGAGCAAAGCAGCCTTTACAAGCCAAACATGATGGCTTCTATCAACCTCCGCGATTACCATGCAGATTCTACCATCGTTATCCCCAACCGCTTAATACAGCAAACACCACAAGGATTAAATTTTGTGTACATCGCAAAACCCTATAAAGAAGGCTTTGGCGAGGTTAAGCGCATCATGGTAGAAGTGGGTAAGTCTTATAAAGAATTTACAGAAGTAAAAGAAGGTCTTTCTGCGGATGATGTGCTTATTGATCGTGGTTCGCGCAGCGTAAAAGATGGCCAACATGTACAAATCGTAAAGCCCTAATTAAACATGGAGCAGAACAATCAATTTAACGAGTCGCAATACAAAGAATTCGGGCCAGCATCTTTTTCTGTAAAGAATGTAGTTACGGTCTATGTGCTTTCAGCGATTATTTTTCTTGCGGGTTTGATGGCGTATGTGAGTATGCCGTCAGAAACCTTTCCAGAAATTATAATCCCGCAAATTTATGTGGGAACACCCTATCCGGGGAATAGTCCAGAAGACATAGAAAAACTCATTACGCGCCCGTTAGAGAAAGAAATAAATGGGATTTCTGGCATTGATAAAATCACCTCTACTTCCGTAGAAGGGTACAGTACCATACAGGTTGAGTTTAACTTTGATGTAAGCCCCGATGAGGCGCTGCGCAAGGTTAAAGACAAAGTAGACGTGGCGATGGGAAAATCTGATTTTCCGCAAGATTTACCTGCAGACCCTAACGTTTTTGAGCTTAATATCTCAGAGCTTACGCCTATTCAGAATATAAACCTTAGTGGCGATTTTAGCTTAGATCAGCTCAATGAATACGCAGAATATTTAGAAGAAAAGATTGAAGATCTCCCCGAAATAAGCAAGGTTGATATACGTGGTATTGATGATAAGGAGGTGCGGATTAGCATTGACTTACAACGGATGGAGAGTCTCAACATTAGCTTTAACGATGTAGCTAATGCCATTAGCCAAGAAAATGTTAGCATTAGTGGGGGTAACCTTTTGGTTGATGGATACCGCAGAAATGTCCGCGTAATCGGTGATTTTAAAGCCATGCAAGACATTGAAGATATCGTGATAAAACATGAGCGCGGGGCGTTGGTGTACTTACGAGATATTGCAACCGTAACATTTACTGAAGTAGATACAGAGAGTTATGCCCGCCAATATGGAAACCCTGTGGTGATGCTAGACGTGATGAAACGGGCGGGTGAGAACCTCATAATCGTTTCAGAAAAAATAGACAAAATCATTGAAGAAGCGCGAGCAGAATACTTGCCCCAAAACTTAGAAAT
Source organism: uncultured Cryomorphaceae bacterium (assembly GCA_964416385.1). Classification (GTDB taxonomy): domain Bacteria; phylum Bacteroidota; class Bacteroidia; order Flavobacteriales; family Schleiferiaceae; genus JAUHWL01. The sequence continues at coordinate 33,663 of CAYQDW010000003.1, forward strand.
GTCTATTACCAATGATCTTAGCAATAAAACTGCTAATCAACTAAGTGAATTAGAAAACAGCATCATTTTTGGGATGTTATTGGTGGTTTTGGTGTTGATGTTTTTCTTGGGCCTACGCAATGCTTTGTTTGTGGGGATTGCTATTCCGCTAAGTATGTTGATGAGTTTTCTCATCCTAAATATTCTTGGCATCACCCTAAATACCATAGTTCTTTTTGCGCTTGTACTTGCATTGGGTATGTTGGTAGATAACGGAATTGTAATTGTAGAAAATATTTACCGCCTTATGGACGAAGGCGTAGAGCGTACCAAAGCAGCAAAATATGGCGCTGGCGAAGTGGCAATGGCAATTATCGCCTCTACGGCCACAACTTTAGCTGCGTTTGTTCCGCTGGCATTTTGGCCTGGCATTTTTGGTGAGTTTATGAGCTATCTGCCGTTAACACTCATCATTGTTTTATCGTCATCACTTTTTGTTGCATTGGTTATTAATCCCGGACTAACCAGTGTGCTTATGAAGGTGCAAGAAGAGCAGCCTAATGTTAAAAAATGGACCAAAATCGCCATTATACTTATTGTACTTGGTTTTGCTTTGGGGTATCTAATTAATGCGCTTATACCACAGAATATGTTGTGGTTGGGTAACCTAATTTTGATTTCTGGTGTGCTAATCCTTGCTCATATTTGGCTTGTGGTACCACTTACAGAGCGTTTTCAAAAAACGGTTTTGCCAAGATTAGAAAATGCATACTACAAAACGCTGCAGACCGCTTTAAGAGGAAGAAATCCATATTATTTCTTCGTAGGCACGGTTTTATTGCTGTTTTTGAGTGTTGTACTTCTCGTAACAAGTCCGCCAAAAACATTGTTTTTTCCAGAAAACCAGCCCAACTTGGCTTTTGTGTATATAGAAATGCCCATAGGTACAGACATCACAGAAACCAATAAAGTAACGCTAGAATTAGAAGAACGTGTAAACCGCATTCTCGATAAATACATCATAACAGAGGATGTTGATGGTGTTAAAGAACCATACAATTACATGGTAGAGAGTGTAATCTGCCAGGTGGGAGAAGGAACAAGTGACCCCAACCAAGGCCCAAGTATGGCCCAAACACCCAACAAGGCCAAAATAACAGTAGCGTTTCGCGAATTTAGTGATCGCGTAGACCAAAGCGGCAACTTGCAGTTTAGTGCCGATGTGCTAGAAGAAATACGAAGTGCCATTGGCGACTACCCCGGTGCGCAATTGGTGGTAGATAAAGACCGGCAAGGTCCACCTGCTGGCGCGCCAATTAATATAGAAATACAGGGCGAAGACTATGTTAAGTTAATAGCTGTGGCGCAAGATATGCGCACCTACATAGAAGAAAGTGGCATTGCTGGTATTGAAGAGTTAAAGCTTGATGTAGAAGAAGGAAAACCTGAATTACCGATAGAAATAGACCGGGCTAAAGCACGCGCTTTAGGCATAAGCACGGCACAAATTGGCCAAGCATTGCGCACAGCGCTATTTGGTAGAGAGGTTAGCCGCTATAAAGAAGGTGAAGATGATTATCCCATCAACATACGCTTTAATGATGATTACAGGTATAACATCAGTGACCTGATGAACCAAAAGATCACCTTTAGAGATCAAGCGGATGGAAAAATTAAGCAGGTGCCAATAAACGCGGTGGCCACTTACAAAAAAACCTCCACCTACAGTGCTGTAAAACGAAATGACTTGCAGCGGCAGGTTACCCTAAGCAGCAATGTTTTAGGCAAATTCAACCCTACAGAGGTTAACAACGCCATAAAAGATGTATTGCAGAATTATGAAATGCCGAATGGCTACACCTATGCTTTTACTGGTGAGCAAGAAGAACAGGCAGAGCAGCTTGCTTTTTTAAGCAAAGCACTTATGATTGCAGTATTTCTTATTTTCCTCATTCTTGTAGGGCAGTTTAACTCGGCCAGTACGCCATTCATTATTTTGATTACGGTGGTGTTAAGCCTGATTGGCGTGCTGCTTGGTATGGTCATTTTCCGCATGGAGTTTGTTATTATGATGACGATGGTAGGAATCATCTCGCTTGCCGGCATTGTGGTGAATAATGCCATTGTGTTGATAGACTACATCAACCAGTTAATGGCAAGAAAGAAAGAAGATTTAGGTTTAGACGAACGGTCAAAACTGCCCATTAGAGAGGTTTATCTGGCCATAGTGCAGGCGGGTAAAACGCGTTTACGCCCGGTTCTGCTTACCGCCATTACCACCGTTTTGGGTCTGTTGCCATTGGCTACTGGAATGAACATTAATTTCTTCACAATGATTAGTGAGAATGATCCACAGATTTACTTTGGTGGAGATAACGTAGTGTTCTGGGGGCCTATGAGCTGGACGGTAATCTTCGGATTAACTTTTGCCACATTCCTAACATTAATCATCGTGCCGGTTATGTTTTATATCCTAACCAGAGTGCGTTATAAAATGGCTGGTGAACCATTATAACACTTAAAATTTTTGAACCAAAAAAGGTTGTCTATTCATTTGGGCAACCTTTTTTGTTTAAAAGTCATCACCTTGAAGAATTATCATAGCCCTCCACCAGGGCTTAGCGGCATTTTTTAAAACAAGAGACTGCAACAAGGCTTGCATTATGGTGTTTTCCCGAACATCAAAGCTATAATTGAGTATGAACACCTTTTTCTACAAGAGGAAAAAAGACTGAAGTAAATAAGTTGTGGTAGGTACCAAAAGAAAACCGTCCCGTTGCTCATCGGGACGGCCACCACTCAAAAAGAGTCACATAAAAACTAAAACACAAAAACGAAAAACTATACAGCTCTCCACTACCAAAAGTAGAAAACAGAATTTAACATGCAAGTCTCAAAATTGAGAAATTGAATCAAGGGCGTCTGGTTGTGTTAAAAAAAGGGTTTTTAAGACATTTTTTTTAACAACCGCATAATCTATTGTTTCTAAGCGCACATCTGCACTATCTAGCGTATAGCCCTGTAAAAAGGCGGTGCTATCTGTAGCGATGGCAACAAAGTCACCGATTGGCCTGCTTGTAGTGGCGTTAAAAAGGAAAAAATGGTATACAATGCCGTTTTCTTTATGTGGTTGAAAGTTTCGGTAAGCTTCAATGTGGAAGTGTGCACTATCAAATTGATCAACAACCATAGCTCCTTTGGTATAATAGCTTCGCGGCAGCTTGGCCTTGGCATAGGCATCTAAAATGCTGCTTTCAAGAATTGCAGCATCAGCATACCGGCCTGTATAATTGTAAAGCTGCATTAAAAGCATGCTGTATTGATAGTTTTCTGGATAGCGTGCCAAGAGGTTTTTAATCGCTAGTTCTGCTTTCGGATAATTTGAAAACTGGTGCCATTCAAGGCGCATTACAGCCTCTAAAGCCTGCTTATGGTAAAAATCATCTCTTTGCAAGATGTGCAACTTTGTATAATAGCAGTCTAGTGCTTTGGTGTAGCGTTCTTGTTCGTGTAAAATTTGGCACGTCATGAGAATGGCTGGATAATAATCGCCCCAATTTTTTTCGATGGTTTGGTAAACACTATAGGCAGAATCTAGCTCTTGAGCTTTATAATAGCTAGCAGCAAGTTCTATTAAAACTTTTTTACGTTTGGGGAGATAGTATAAGGCTTGCCTAAATGAATTTATGCTCTCTTGATAAAATTCAAGGTTTGATTGTGCTATCCCCTTTGCAAAATAAACTTCCCCATTCTTGTAGCCTTTATTTATGGCCTTGTTAAACATCTCAATTGCTTTTTCATCTTCTTTTTGCATAATGTAAGCTTGGCCGATATGAAAAATATCTTGGCCGCTTAACTTGTCTGTTTGATCTGCAAAAGCAATGACTTCAGAATAGCGTTTCTGTTTGAGAAGGTTTTCAATACGCGATTGGGCGTTACTTGCAAAGCTGAATAGTAAACAAGAAAGTAGAGATATCATTTGTGCTTTCATGCGCCAAAAGTATGTTAGTTTTGATCTAAATTAAGTCTATATGGAGGCATTGCGTGTATGTTTAGTTCAGGCTGATTTGGTGTGGGAAGATAAAACGCAAAATCTTAAGCGATTGTATGCGCTAGTTGAAAATACCCCCGAATGTGAAGTTATTCTATTGCCAGAGATGTTCTCTACTGGCTTTACCATGAATGCCTCTGCCTTTGCAGAAACGCCTAATGGCCCCACCTTACAGTGGATGAAAACCTTGGCTGCCGCGCGGCAAGCTGCTGTTGCTGGCAGTTTAATTATAAAAGATGGTTCGCGTTTTTACAACCGCTTATTTTGGGTAGAGCCAGATGGAAATATGCTCATCTATAATAAGCGTCACCTTTTTTCTTTGGCCGGAGAAGAGAAGATATTCACTGCAGGAAATGAGCGTGTGCTCATTAATTATAAAGGCTGGCGTATCATGCCGCAGGTGTGTTATGATTTGCGCTTTCCGGTTTGGTGCCGAAATGATCTGAATTATGACCTGATGTTTTTTGTGGCCAATTGGCCAGAACGCAGAAGCCACCATTGGAAACAACTATTAGTTGCGCGCGCCATAGAAAATCAGGCATTTGTAATTGGCGTAAACCGCGTTGGCGATGATGGCAATAGCATTTATCACAGTGGCGACAGCGCAGCCATTGATCCCTTAGGAAACTATCTATCAGACCTAAGACCCGGTGAAATTGCCACACAAATTGTAACGCTTAAAAAAAGTGAAATTGAGAACGTGCGTTCACGCTTCGGTTTTTTAAAAGACAGAGATGGTTTCTCAATAACCGATTGAATTTTGCAGTAGGTTCATCCACCAGTCAACCAGTCAACCAATCAACCAGTCACTACTCCGTTTCCGGTATCACCCATTCAACCTCCAGTTCCCAGTTGGCTCTTAATTCTATGGGATTGGGATAGTATAACACTGCCTCTGGTTGCTTGCGGTCTGAGAAGTTACCGCCATCCCATTGGCCATTGGCGTTCTCATCCCAAATAATACGTATCCCGTAGGTGCGCGGCTCAATATATCGAAGGTCTAGCACCACGCTATCTGTAAAGGCTATGCGCTTTATGGTTTGCTTTCCCCGCAGCAATTCAAAGAGTTTAGGCATAGTATCAACAGCCATAATGCGAAATTTAACTACGGCTTTTTCCTCTTCGGTAGCAATACGCGTTTTTATAGCAATGGTATCATTTACACGTCCAAATAAATCCGTTGCAGCCTCTGGCATAATTTGCAATGTGTAGGTAGTGCCCTGTTTTTTGTCAAAATCCAAATAAATCTGCCGCGGTTTTATTTGTCTTAGATCAAACGCAACAGGCAAGCTATCTTCATAAACTGCAAAAAGTGATGGATTTAAAGCGCGAATAGGCGTGGCGCTTTCTATGAGAAATGAATCAATTGGGCTGAGTTTAGAACTGTTTTTTAAGGCTAAAGTAAATGTTGGAAGTTTTGCGTTTGAAACCAGTACCCTAACAGAATCTCGTTGTACGGTGGAATTAGAAACATTAACAAAAAGAAATCTTTGGTCTTTAGGGTAAGCCGCAGGGTTGTACCAAAAATAAAGCGAATCGCTTCCTTGTTGTTCAAAGAAGTTTTCATTGGGGATGCTATCATCTACAATTTCTGGCGCATCAATAATATTCACCTGCGTACCCGTTGCGTTTACAGAAAAGGCGAAAAGTATTTTGCCATACCCCTTTTGTACTGCATCTAGAAGCAAGGGTTGCCGCCTTGGTTCAAATAAGCGAATGGGTTGGCTTAAAGGTTCGCCTGCAATAATCTCATTTGGATAAAATCCACTTTTTTCTGTTGCGGTATCAAAAGTTAGGTTGAGGTTTTCGTCTTTAATAACCACAAGTTTAAATGTGTCTTGTGCTAAATTTTCTATTGTAAATGCCCCTAATTTGTTAGTGATGCCATAAAAGGCGGGTCTGCTTTTAACAAGAATGCTGTCTGGTAAATGTGCCGGAAAAAGCATAGCTACTGCGCCTTCTTCTGCGTTTCCAGTAAAGGCGTCAACCACAGTGCCAGATACGCGCAAAGAATCAAGAACATCGCCAGTAGAAAATACATACTTAAAGTTGGCTTGTGTATTATTCTCGGTAATATCTTCTATTGCATTGCCAAAAGAAAAAGTATAGGTAGTGTTGGGCAATAGTTCTTCATCTAGATAAAGGTGTAGTTTCTTGCCTTTAAGTCGTTGTTCAATGCGTTTTTTTAGAGGTGGAGATGAAAAAAACTGACCAGAGAAATTCTTCAGTTGTACATATTCATCAAATGTGATAATGATTTCTGTGGCGTTGAATTGAATGCTTTTGTTTGGCGGAGAACACATGATGATTTCTGGTGGCGTAATATCTTTTTCCCCGCCATCTGGAGCACTTTGTATGGCACAACCTGCTAAGAGTAGCCAAAACCCAATAAACCTTGCAATATTCATGCAGCGAAAGTAGCCAAAAGCTCAGGTTGTTGATGTTTCATGCATCATCCCAACGGCTGTTCTAAATTCAACAAATTGAAAGGTTTTTCACAAATCGGGTGTTTGCAAATTAGGTTTAGAAAGCTTTCTTTTACTCCCTAAATCCTAAATGGTCTTTTATGCATAAGTTATTACGTGGCACTGTCGTGTTATTATTGGTTGCTTTGAGTACAAGCAGCTACGCACAAACGTACTGTTCGGCTGGTCCGAGCTCTACTTTTGACTCTGAAATTACAAATGTTGTTTTATCAGGAGACAATTATTCTATCTCCAACCTAGCTACTTGCCCGGGTGTTGGTGGCGTTCAAAACTTCACAACAACAGATTCTGCTGACTTGAGTGTTGGTACATCCTATACACTAAATGTTACGTTTAGCACGTGTGGTGGTGTTTACACAAGCTATGGTAAAGTTTGGATAGACTGGAACCAAGACGGAGATTTTGTTGATGCCGGTGAAGATATGGGTTCTTGGGGCCCCGGAAGCCCGGCCCCGGCAGGTACATCAACGTTTAACGCAAACTTCTCCATTACGGTACCAACCACTGCAACGTTGGGCGCAACGCGTATGCGCGTTATGCAACACGAAGGAGGGTCTCCTGCGGCAACCACACCCTGTGCAACCTTTACATGGGGCGCGGTAGAAGATTATAAAATTGTTGTAACCAATACACCTCCACCTTGTCCGATTCCAGGTGCTGTTACATCTCTGCCTGCAGCAACCACAGCCGATATATCTTGGATTTCTACAGGTGCTGCGTTTGATATTGAGTATGGCCCTATTGGCTTTACAGTTGGTACAGGAACATCTACAACAAGCACCACCAACACTGTTACGCTAACAGGTTTAACACCTAACTCTGGTTATGATGTATATGTTAGAAATAACTGTACTGTAGCAGGTAACGGCATTAGCGGATGGAGTGTTGTTCATACTTTCTACACTAGCTGTGTGGCTCAAAATATGCCTGTAACAGAGAATTTTACCAATTGGCCACCTAACTGTTATACCTTGACCAACACAGGTAGCTGGGACTGGGATCAAGATCCGGCAGGCCATGCACGTGCACGTTTCTGGAGCTTTAGCTCGGGTGCGGCCACAATGGCTTCTAATGCTATAATAATCAATCAACCTGCTCAGGTTAAATTTAAATGGGCGCACCAATACCAATCTAATTATCCTGACGACCGTGTTTTACTTCGCGTACGTCTTCAAAGTAGCGCACAGTGGGATACACTTGTAGATTTGGTAGGGCCAACATTTAACTCTCCAAATGCTGGTACAACAACGCCACCACCGGCTAACGACTTTATTTCTGAGCTTATTTATCTCGATTCTGCCACCTATGTTGGCCAAACTGTAGTTTTTGAATTTGTTGGTATTACAGACTTTGGTCCTCATGCATATATTGATGACTTCATTGTTGAGGCTGTTCCAGCTTGTCCGGAGCCAACGCAAATTAGCTCTTCAAATATCACAAGTTCATCAGCGCAGATTAACTGGAGTACCGCAGGTGGCAGTTCATTTGTTATAGAATATGGTCCTGTTGGCTTTACTCAAGGTACAGGTAATTTAGATACCGTAACAACCAACTCAGCCCTGTTAACCGGCTTGGCCGCCAATTCTGACTATGACGTTTATGTGCTAAATGACTGCTCTGGCGCAGGCAACGGCTTATCTGTATGGGCTGGTCCACACACCTTTAGAACACTATGTAACGCCTTTGCAGAAGGATACTTCGAGAATTTTGATGGATTAGCAACCACTACTAAAGAACCATGCTGGTATGACTTTAGCGTTGGAGGTGGCCATAATGTGTATGCTTACTTAACCCCTACTTGGAGTAACGTTCAGGCATATTCTTCGCCCAACGTGTATTATTGGTATAATTCTGGTGCTGCAACAAGTTATGTGGTTACACCAGAACTTATGGGCATAGACGGTGATACGTCTCAGATCAGATTTAGAATGACCAATAATTACTGGAATGCTGCCACACCAATAAATGTTTGGGTTGGTACTATGAGCGATAGAGCTGATGCCAGCACCATTGTTTGGATAGACACATTAAATCCAGCACAATACACGTGGAACGAATATACCATTCCATTAACTAACGTGCCTACGGGTCATAAATTCGTGGTTTTTGGAAGAAACAACACACCTTCTTTTTCTGAAGTTGATATTGATGATTTCTACTTTGAAGGTATTCCTGCTTGTCCTCCGCCATTATCAGCTACGGCAAACGCATCAAGCGCAACTAGCATTATTGTGAATTGGCCAGGAGCAACAGGTGGTATATACAATATAGAGTATGGCCCAACAGGTTTTGTACAAGGTACTGGTCCTGTAATTTATGGCGTAACAAGTCCTGATACCATTACCGGTTTATTTGCCAATTCTTGCTATGATATTTACATCCAGAGAGATTGTGGTACAGGTTCTATCAGCCCTTGGTTTGGGCCAATAAATGTGTGCACGCCATGTATTGCTGCAAGCATGCCATATTCTGAAGATTTCAATAACTGGCCGCCAAGTTGTTTCCAGTTTACCAAAACAGGATCTTGGGATTGGGATCAGGATGCAGCTGGCCATGCACGCGCACGTTTCTGGAGCTTTAGCTCTGGTAAGGCAAGCATGACTTCTGGTCCGGTTAACATTACACAAAAAGCACAGGTTAAATTTAAGTGGGCACACCAGTACCAATCTTTCTATCCTGATGACAGGGTTATTTTGCTTTCACGCACATTGGGCAGCTCACAATGGGATACCCTGATAGATCTGGTTGGACCTAATTTTGATTCGCCTAATTCAGCGCCAACATCACCACCACCGGCGGCAGATTTTATTCCTGAGCTCATCTATTTAGACTCTGCAACCTATGTTGGTCAGATCGCAGAATTCCGCTTTGATGCGATTACCGATTTTGGCCCACATGCATACGTTGATGACTTTGTGGTTGAAGCGGTACCACAATGCCCTGAACCTACACAGGTAACTATTTCTGCCATTCAAGGTTTCCAAGCTACCGTAAACTGGTTAGCGGCAGGAGGTTCACAATTTGTTATTGAATATGGGCCGCAAGGTTTTGCTCAAGGTACAGGTGGTGGACTATTAGATACTGTTTCTGGATCACCAGCCGTGATTTCTGGCTTAATACCGGTAACATGTTATGACGTTTATGTTATGGCAATGTGTGGCCCTAATGGCACAAGTTCATGGGCTGGACCAATTAGTTTCTGTACACTGGTTTCTTGCCCAGCACCAACCAATATAAATGCTGGAGCTGTTTCAACCACATCGGCTACAATTAGCTGGACTACAGGTAGTGCAAGTAATTGGAATTATGTTGTTGGGCCATTTGGTACAACACCCGGTACGGGCACCGTTATGCAAACCACGAGCAACCCGCTCAACTTGACAGGTTTAACTCCGGCAACGGCATATGTATTCTGGGTTCAAGATAGTTGTGGACCTGGAGATGTAAGTACATGGTCAGGCCCCTATAACTTCTCTACACTTTGCAACACATTTAGCCTTAATTACTCTGAAGATTTTACAACTTGGTCAGCGCCTAACCCACCAACTTGTTGGGACAACCAAGGAGGAACTAATCAGGCATTATTATACAGTGCAGGAGCAAATCAAATGGCACGATTTAATTTCTGGAGCTGGTTACCACCTGCCAATGCCGTATTAACTTCGCCTGCAATTAACATTTCTCAAAAGGCCCGCCTCAAGTTTAGTTGGGCACGCCAAGGAAGTGGTTTTTATACTGACTCATTGGTAATTCTATCTAAGCCAACTACAGCTTCTACTTGGGATGTAGTAGCGGTTTGGAGTAATCCAGATTGCCAGTGTGGTGCTGGTACAACAACTCCGGGTACATTGGTAGATTCTATCTTGCCACTTGATACAAATTATGTTGGGCAGGATATTCAGATTCGTTTTGTAGGTATTAGTGATTGGGGTCCAGATTTCTTCCTTGACAATGTCATCGTAGAAGTTGATCCACAGTTTGCAAGTTGCCCTGCACCGCAAGGTTTAACGGCTTCAGGCATTACTTCTACCGCTGCTAATTTAGCGTGGACGTCTACAGCTAGTAATAACCAAATTTCTTGGGGTCAAGGTAGCTTTGCTGCATCACAAGGTACGTTGGTAACAACGGCAAACAACCCTTACCTACTCTCAGGTTTGTCAGGAAACACCACTTATTCTTACTACGTACGGGCGATTTGTAGCGCAACAGATACGAGTGTTTGGAATGGGCCATTCTCCTTTACAACAGCATGTGCTTCATACACGCTGCCGTTTAATGATAATTTGGATGGTACATCTTGGGTTCCAGATAACATTAACTTCTCTCCAACCTCAGATAACGTTGATCAGTGCTGGACACGCACACCTGCGGGTACTTCTTACAGCTGGAGAGTACGCTCTTTAGCTACTGGTTCAACAGGTACAGGTCCTTCTAGCGATGTTTCTGGTACTGGAAATTATATCTACACAGAGTCATCATATGGCGCTACAGGTAACCAGGCTGAGATTATTTCACCAATCATAAATATGGCTAATGCAGTTAATCCATACTTGCGGTTCTACTATCACTTCTACGGAACACAAATTAACCGCATGTATGTTGAGGGCTATAATGGTACATCATGGACTATTTTAGACTCTATTGTTGGTCAACAACAAACCTCAGAAACAGCCCCTTGGCAAGACACCTTAGTTTCTTTAGCCAGTTACGCTGGTACAGCAAACTTCCAGTTCCGTATGCGAGCGATTAGCGCAGGATGTTGTGCAGGTGATTTAGCGATTGATGAATTTAGTGTGTTTGATTCTAGTGCTGCGCCTTGTGCAACACCTACCAACTTTGCTGCAAGTAGCATTGCTTGTGACAATGTTGTATTAGACTGGAATTCTGCTAGCGGAACGATATTATCTGGCGTGGTATATGGCCCAGCAGGCTTTAATCCACTAACAGGTGGAACACAAATTGTGCCCGCCGTTGCGCCGCTTACCATTGGTAATTTAACAGCCTCTACGGCTTATGATGTTTATTTGATAGATAGCTGTGCAGCAGGAACAAGTGCACCGCAAGTGTTGAATATTTCAACACCTAATGCGCCTGTGCCAACCATTAGCTACAGCACAAACCAAATAAGCACTACGGCTACCAGTGCAGATGTAGAGTTTGATGCTACAGGTTCATCAAATTATACCAGTGTTCTTTGGGATTTTGGCGGTGGAAACACTAATCCTAATCCTGTTGCCACATACACGTATACCATGAACCAAACCTACTCGGTAACCCTTACCCTTACCAATGGCTGTGGTACTGTAGACAGTACGTTTGATGTAACCGTTACAGGCATAGGTATTAATGAGACTGCATTAGCAAAGTCGTTGAATATCTATCCTAATCCAACAAATGGTGCATTTACTGTACGTTTTGCACTAGAAAAGCGTGAAGCGGTTAACATAACTGTATTAGATCCTATTGGACGTATAATAGAGCGTAAGGATTTAGGAACGGTAGAAGGTGCTACAGAAATTGCTTTTGACTTAAGTGATGAAGCAAGTGGCGTTTACATGGTACAAATCACAACAGATTCTGGCGTGATTACCAAGCGTATTACCGTTAGAAATAAGTAACTGAATTAATAGTTCTTTAATTAAACCCTTCCCGAATTCGGGAAGGGTTTTTTATTTCGCATAAGCAAGTGTAGCAATACTTAAACGCACATTTCCTGCTTCTAGGGCGGTAATGCCACAACTCTCTAAGGTGGCGCCGGTAGTTAAGGTGTCATCAAGAATTAATACCCGTTTGTTTGCTAAGGCCTCTGCATTTACAAGTCTAAATATCCCACTCACATTATCCCAACGTTTAATCCTGCTGAGTTTGGTTTGCGAGCGGTTGGCTGTAGTACGTTCTATAGCATCATACGCAATCATACCTCCTCCAAGAGCCCTTTGTACACCTAGCGCAATGCTATGGCACTGGTTGTACCCTCGTGCCTTTTGTTTATCGGGGTGTAATGGTACAGGTAATAAAACATCAGCACGGTAACCAGAACGCAAGAGTTCCGCCCCTAATAATTCGCCAAGATACATGCCAATATCCTCCCGATCTTGGTATTTCAGTGCGTGTAACAAACCTTGCGCAATGCCATTCTTAGTGAAATATAAAAGGCAATTAGCCGTTTCAAGAGGTAATCGTCCGGCAAAAACAGATTGAACTTCATTGTTTTGTGAATGAAAAAAAGGGTAGATGGGTAAATCTAATTGGCAGGTAATACACAACACCTTTTCTTGATGCAACATGCTGTTATTGCAACCCGGACAACTCCTTGGATAGATGAGGTCTACAAATGCCTCTACGTATCTTTTTATGTGGGTTAAAAGCATATGTAGACTTTTGAATTACTTTTACACCTTCAAATTTTCAACTAAAATTTAGAAAAATGGCAGAAACAGGTCAAAATAGAGTAAAGAACATAATCATAGCACTTTTAGTGTTGGCTGTAGTTATTGTTGGCTACTTGCTTACACGGTCTTCAGGCCAGGTTAAAGATCTTGAGGCAGAAAAGCAGAATTTAATACTTGAATTAGAGCAGATGCGTAGCGAGCTTGTTTTAGCAGAATCTGCTAACGACAGCATGGCTGTTTACATAACTGCAGAGTCTGAACGCCTCAACGCAGTTATTTTGGAATTAAAGCAGGAAAAAGACTTTAACCAAAAGATGTATCAAGACTATAAAAGCAGAACAGCAAAGCTTAAGCGTCAAAATGATAAACTGATTGCCCAAGTTGATTCTGTAAATAAAGCTTACCAGGCATTGCAAATTGAAAAGCAAGAGGTTGAAGAAAATCTTGAAGCTGAAGAAAATAAAAACGCAGTGCTTACAGATGAAAATCGTGGATTAAAGAAGAACGTAGCTGTTGGTAGTATGCTTCAGTTAAGCAAGCTTAGTGCGGCAGCTTATCGTGTGCGCAGTAGCGGTAAAGAAAAAGAAACCAATAGCGCAGGTAGTGTAGATAGGATTAAAGCATGTTTTACCGTTGCCAAAAACCTTCTCGCCACTAAAGGAGAACGCGTGGTTTATTTACGCATTAGCACCCCAGATTTAAAGGTTGTTGCGGCTCAAGGTGAAGAGGAGAACACCTTCACCTTTAATGGACAGCCTTTAATGTATAGCGCAAAACAGGCGCTATATTATGAGCAAGAAATTATTGAATCGTGTATTAATGTTGATAAGGCCTCGGGCTTTATTGCCGGAGAATACACCATTGAATTATTTACTGAGGGTTATAAATTGGGCGAGACCAAAGTAACCTTGAAGTAAGATTTCTAAAAATATTATTTTCAAAGGGGCGCACTAGCGCCCCTTTGTGCTATTAACATGTACGCACCAATAACTCTGAAGTATTTCGGGCCTGTATCGCTTAATAGCGTGTAATTTTGTAACCAAACTAACACACATGAGAACTTTAACTTTTTTGCTACTTACTGTCGTTGCTCTAACATCATGTGTAAGCAGCAAAGTGCATAAAGATTTACAGAGCCGCTTTGATTTACTTGATGCCGAAGCCACGGAGCTTCGCAAGGCAAATGGTGATTATACCATTCTTGAAAAAGAATTGAGAGATAAAATAGATCGTTTAAGCGCTGAAATGTCGCGGTTAGAATCAGATACAAGTAAGCTTGGAGAAGAATCGCGCAGGCTTTGGGAAAAATATAAAAAGTTAAATCAACAGTATGAATACGTTCTAGAGAATAATAGTTCTCTAATGTCTGCAAGCGCGAAAGAAAATAAGGAGTTAATGGACCAATTGGAGTTGCTTCAAAGTAAACTACAAGCAAAAGAAGACAGTTTATTGATTCGAGAAAAACGCGTGAACGAACTAGAAATGGCGCTAACGCGCAAAGATAGCGCCATGCATTATGTGCGATCTAAGCTTAGCGATGCATTACTTGGTTTTGAGGGCAAGGGCCTTTCAATTTACACCAAAAATGGTCAGGTGTATGTGAGCATGGAAAACAGCTTGTTATTTGCAAGCGGTAGCTATGCCGTAAGCAGTAGAGGGCAAGAGGCCTTGGGCAACATTGCTGGCGTGCTTGCAGATAATCCGGAAATAAACGTTTTGGTAGAAGGCCATACCGATAATGACCCATATAGCGGTACAGGTTTAATAAAAGATAATTGGGATCTTTCTGTGATGCGGGCCACCGCTGTAGTGCGAATTTTAACGGCATCAGCTACCTTAAACAAAACCCAAATTACGGCTGCGGGTAGGGGCGAATATTTGCCACTTGCGCCAAACGATACACCAGAAAACAAGGCTAAAAACCGCAGGACTGAAATAATTTTAACACCAGATTTAGGAGAAATCGCAGAACTGCTTGAAGCCAATTAAGCCGACAGCTGTTGTAGATATTTATCTATAAAAACACTTTTTTGCTTGGCCCGATATTGCATAACAAAACGCGGGTGCTCTAGCGAAATAAGTTTTTTAGCAAACCCGTGCTGGTTGTTTAATTTATCTAAATAGGCGAAGTTTTTGCCTGTGCCCAACACATAGATTTTATCGCGCTCTAGCCCAAAATCAATTTGGGCTTTAAGACTTTGAACGATGAATGGTGTTATGGATTGCTCAAGATTTTTATCGTCATAATAGTTGATGTTTACCATGCCGTTTTTACCGGCGGTAACAAAGCCTAATGGACAAACTGACCCAATGTAGAACTTCTTATAAAACGCTTCTGGGCCTCCAAAAGCATCTATTACTTCATAAACAAAAGCACTGCTAGGCTCGTGAGTTTTAAAAGAATCAAAAGCAATACCACATGCTTCGTTTAATCTTTTGGTATCTGTAAAAGGCAGTCCCGTACTGCCAGCACCAAGCCTGCCTGGGTTAATGCCGAGAATAAGTTTTCTTTCTAAATTATCTGCGTAAAACTTTTTGTAAAAAGCTTCTACAATAGGCCAAATAACTTTTGCATGCGTACCCTTAAAGGGATTTAAAACTTCTATATTTCGTGGTAAGGCGGTATTAATCTCTAATTGATGATTAAATGCAAGTATTTTTTCTGCAAAGTTCATAAGCCACATTTAATGGATTTATATAATGCCAAGTGTCAACCAAGATACAAATCAGACAAGGTTATAAAACGGGTATTTTTATTGAATATGTTGTGATTATAATGGTTCAATTTTGATATTTGACGAATAGTGCATGATTAAAAGAGAATCATCTTAAATTAACCCCATAAATTGTAACCTGCTACTTTATGAAAAAAGTAATCTTCTTATCTGCTATGCTGGCCATGATTTCAACCTTTGGTCAGGATGCAATAAATCCAGAGCACTTGGCAAAGATGACCTTTAGAAATATTGGTCCAGCGGGCATGAGTGGTCGCATTGCAAGTATAGATGTTGATCCAACAGATGACAATAGAATTTACGCAGGTGCGGCATCAGGTGGTTTATGGCGAAGTGAAAATGGCGGTCAAAGTTGGCAGTGCATATTCAATAATGAAGATGTGGCCAGTGTTGGCTGTGTAAAGATAGACCCATCAAACCCTGATATTATATGGGTAGGCACAGGCGAGGGCAACCCGCGCAACAGCCAAACCAGTGGCCGCGGTATTTATAAAAGTATTGATGGCGGCAAAACATGGAAGCTCATGGGCTTAACAGGCACCATGAATATTCATCGTGTAATTGTAGATCCACGCAATAGCGATGTGGTTTATGTGGCGGCCATTGGCGTTGCTTGGGGCGAAAGCGCAGAGCGGGGTGTCTTTAAAACAACCGATGGCGGCCAAACATGGTCTAAGATTCTTTTCGTTAATGAAAAAACCGGCGCAGCAGATTTGGTGATAGACCCCAAAAACCCTAACAAGTTGATAGCTGCCATGTGGGAATACCGCAGATGGCCTTGGTTTTTCACCTCAGGGGGAGCCGGCTCTGGCTTGTATGTTACTTATGATGGCGGTAAAAATTGGGAAAAACGCAACAGTAATGATGGTTTGCCCGAAGGTGAACTTGGCCGTATAGGTGTGGCAATAGCCCCAAGCAGTCCGGATATCGTTTATGCGTTGGTTGAAAATAAAGCAAAAAATGCACTGTATCGCAGTAATGATGGCGGGCAAAAATGGATGCGGGTTAGTGATGATGAAAATATTGGAAATCGACCATTCTACTATTCTGACATCTATGTTTCTCCAACAAATGCGAATACCATCTACTCATTATGGACAATCTTAACGATGAGCGATGATGGCGGACGCTCATGGCGTTCTATTGCGCCATATAGTTCTGTACATCCAGATCACCATGCTTTTTGGGTAGGCAAAGACCCCAACTATCTAATAGAGGGCAATGATGGCGGATTAAATATTAGCCGAGATGGCGGAAATACGTGGAGGTTTGTTGAAAATCTACCATTGGCCCAGTATTATCACATACGTGTTGATAATGAGCTTCCATACAATGTTTATGGCGGAATGCAAGATAATGGCTCGTGGCGCGGCCCTGCCTATGTGTGGCATTCTGGGGGCATCCGCAATAGCGATTGGACTGAGTTATATTTTGGCGATGGCTTTGATGTGGTGCCAGACCCCTTAAATCCACGTTACGTTTATGCCCAAAGTCAAGAAGGCAATGTTGCTCGGGTTGATGTTCAAACTGGTTATGCCAAACTTATAAAACCAGTACATCCTAATGGAGAAACGTTAAGATTTAATTGGAATGCAGCCATTGCACAAGACCCTTTTGATGCAGCAACGGTGTACTTTGGTTCTCAATACGTGCATAAGTCAACAAACCAGGGAGACGCCTGGCAAATCATATCGCCAGATTTAACAACTAATAATCCAGAACATCAAAAGCAGCTTGAAAGTGGGGGGCTTACTTATGATGTTACTGGTGCCGAAAACTACACCACGATTATAAGCATTGTGCCCAGTAGCCGTAATAAAGGCGAATTATGGGTAGGTACTGATGACGGAAACATTTATCTCACCAAAGATGATGGTGCAAACTGGACTAACCTTTCTGCTAAAATAAAAGGCATGCCGCAGGGCGCATGGGTAGCACATATTCATGTGTCTAATCACACAGATGGTGAGGCTTTTATTATTGTGAATGATTACCGTAGAAATAATTGGAAACCCTATTTATATCATACTACAGATTATGGTAAATCATTTAAATCTCTAGTAACGCCAGAGCAAGTGCAAGGGTACACCATGAGCGTGATTCAAGACCCAGAAGAAGAAAATTTGTTGTTTTTAGGAACTGAGCTAGGTTTATATTACAGCTTAGATAAAGGGGCCACATGGGTTAAATGGGGAAAAGATTTCCCAACGGTACAAGTTGCAGATTTAGCCATACAGCCCCGTGATGGCGATTTAGTGGTAGGTACTTTTGGAAGGGCTGCTTGGGTGCTAGACGATATCAGACCATTGCGAAGTTTGGCACAAAACAAAGCGGCCATTTTAAAGCAGCCGATTACGTGTTTTAACGCACCAGATGCTTACCTCGCAGAATGGAAGCAAGCAGATGGTACCCGTTTTGCGGCAGATGCGATGTATCAAGGTGATAATCGTACCAGTGCTGGAAGAATTTCTTTTTGGCTTAATAAGCAAAGCTCAGATACGGCTTTTAAAAAGGCAGATAAAGTAAAGGTTGATGTATATGATGCAAACAACGTTTTGATACGCACTTGGAAACAGACCTATAATGAGGGCCTAAATCGTATTACTTGGGATTTACGCGAAAAGGGTGTGCGCTGGCCAAGTATGCGTGAACCTTCAAAGCGATTTGAAGAAAATGACCCACCTGGCGTAAGTGTACTTCCAGGAGATTATAAAATTGCAATAAGCTATGGCCCTGCCACAGATACTACCTATATAAAAGTATATGCAGATCCACGAATCCCTATTTCAATGGCTGATTTAGAAGCCAACCAAGCTTTTATGCGAGGCTTACAAAACCAGGTTGAAGCCATTAACAAGGTGGCAAGTCAACTAAGGGATGTGAAAAAGACGATTGATTTATTAAGTGCGCAGCTAGACACAAAAGAAGGTGATGAATGGAAAGAAGCCAAAGAAAAAATAAAGGCCATGAAGGATTCTCTAGCACAAGTGCAGCTTGCAATTTTCGGGAAGGAAGATGTTAAAGGTTACTATGAACAACCTAACACCTGGATGAGTAAATACGGTAATACACGGTATGCAACTGGTAGCAATCTTGGCGCGATAGGCGATAACAATCGTATGTTAGCTGAACAATTTTATGCAAAAACAGAAGATGTGCTAAAACAGGCAAATGCTTTCTTTGCTGAAGAATGGCAAGCCTTTCAAACTTACTTTGAAGAAAATCCGATAAGTTTGTTTAACGAGATTTCGCCCATTGAAATAGAATAAACCACAAACTAAACCACCATGCGCGTAGAAATTAAATGGATCGCTATTATTTTACTTGTTCACGTTATTTGGCATGTGCTAGAACGCGTTTTCGGCTTTTACGGGGCGCTGTTCCGTTTTGAAGGATATGCTTCTTGGACCTTTCTGCTTGTTTATGCTGCCCTGATGTTTTTGGCCCTAAGGGATTTAAGAGCTTCAAATAGGGGCTTTTTAAACAGAAGACACGGTTTTGTGTCTTCCTTGTTTATCAGTTTTATTTTAACAGCTCTGGCCCCAGTAATGGTGGCTTTGCTCGCATATTTAATTCAGCCAGATTTTTTTATGCTGATGATTAACAATGCGCTAGATAGCGGTGAATACAGAGCTTATGAAGCAGCAGCTATAGATTATAGCTATTGGAGTTATGTGAAATTGTACATGGCAGGATACCTATTGGTGGGCTCTTTATCAGGCGCCTTTTGGTCGTATCTCCTGCATCGTATTCCCGAGCCAGCAACAGAATAAAAAAAACCGCAAAAGCGGTTTTTTTTATTCTGTTAATGATTTGAGATTAATCAACAATCAACTTTTTAGTAACAACAGTTGAGCCATTTTCAATGGAAATAAAATAAAGCCCTGATGCCCACTGGCTAACATTTAATACCATTAGGGCGTCATTAATTAAATGGGTGTCTATAATTCTTCCTGTAACATCTTTAACCGTTAGTGTTGTGCCAACGTAATTAACAGCGGTTTGAATGTTTACAAAGCCTGATGCGGGATTTGGATAAATAGAAATATCATTCTCTGAAAAAAGCTCTTCTGCACCAATGGTGGTTGTAAGCATTACATCATCTAGATAAAAGTTGTTTCCGCCACCAGCCTCAAAAACAAATTTTATTAAGATGTAATCTGGGCTAAGCGCATAATCATTTAAATCAACAACTGCCTGATCCCAGTCAGAACTCAAGGTTGGGTACCAAGCGGTATCTATTTTTGCATTAATGCTGCGCAACAACGGTCCTTGGCGATTGCTTTCTTGTGTCCATGTTTGGCCACAATCATCAGACACATATACCTGAAATTTATCTTGATTACCCAAGCTCTTTTCAGCAAACGCATAGTTGAAGGTAAGCGAAGCACTTTTTGAATTGCCCAAGTAAATGGCATGGCTAATTATTTCATCCGTTTCTTTATTAAAGGCACCGAGATTTTGTAGCGTTACACAGCGCTGGCCGTTAAAAGCCGTCTTGCTGAAATAGCGAAAGTTCATAGTATCTAAACCTGGTACTACGTGCCAGTTGTTATTTGGAATTGGAAATGCCTCAAAATCATCACCAAAGGCATTAACATAAGGTGTATTATTTTGAGAACGCACAGAAACATATCCTTTAAGGGTTTTTACATTAGTACCAATGGCATTAGAAGCGCTCAGTTGCACTTCATAATTACCGGCAGTAGCGTAAGTAACAATTGGGTCTTTTTGAGTGCTTGATGAAGGATTTCCGCCAGTAAAAGTCCATTGATAGTTGGTAACATCACCCATAAAGGTTAAATCCTTAAACGAAATACTTTCACCTTCGCAGATTAAACGTTTATCCGCACTAAAATCTGCCATTGGCAAACAGGGTAGTGCTTGGGCTGCTGCAATACCCACTTGTTGGGCATTGTTGGAGCTAACCAATTGACTGCGTAAATTACCACTGGTTAAGGCGCCGCGCATAATAAAACGTTGATTTAGGGTGAATAGATTTTGACAGTCACCGTCAGAATAGTCCATATAATTCTCTACCTGGTCTGGTAAGTTAGGCGCATCATTAGCACAAGAATTTACACCAACAGGGCAGCCATAATTAGCTGCAGAAGCCGGTGGTGTATCCGCGCATCCATCCCCACCAAAGCAGCCGCCATCAAAGGTGTGGTCTAAACCTAAATAATGACCAACTTCATGGGTAAGCGTTCTGCCAAAATTTTGTCCGCCAAGTGTTGGATTTGCTGCTGTGCCAATTGTGCCAACATTATCATGCCGAATAACAACACCATCAAAAGTTGGATTATTCCCACCAGGAACAGGCTGATAGGCATAGCCTAAAACATTACTTGGACCCCCTGGGATATTAATGCTGGCCACTACCCAGATATTTAAATATCTTCTATTATTCCAGCTTATTAATGACTTTACATTGTTGCTGGCATTATTTGTTAAGGCCGAAGAAGTGCGTGTAATACCTTCTGTGCAGTTGCCATTAGGGTCTAGCCGGGCCAGCACAAACTCAACTTCTACATCAGCCGCTACAGATTTAAAAATAGAGCGGGTATTAGAAGTGTCAGCGTTTAACCTGCGATAATCTTCATTAAGCACGCGCAATGCATCCAAAACTTGGGCGCGCGTAATGTTGTCTTCAGGTTTGTCATATATAATATGAAACACAACAGGAACGGTTAGTACAGTAGCCTCTTGACCCTGAACGTCTTGTTCTAAAGTGGCAATTTCTTCAAAGAAATCGTTGCGGATTTTACGATAATCTCCGTAGGCATCTGTCAAGGTTTGCACTACATAATCATGACCACATTTAACATCTGGTTGTGCATAAACGGTAGCAATAAAAAGAAATGCTACGAGCAGAAAGAAATTCTTCATCCTTATAACTGGCTAAAAATCAAAAACATAAAAACGATAAAAAAGCCTGTAAACGGCCTAGAACAGGCCAAAGATACCCTTTTTTATAAGTAGATGAATTTTATTGAAACCTATTTGGTGTAAGAAAAAAAATGATTGTATTTTCGCAGCCCCTTAAACAAAGGGTCTGAACGTATTGAATTTAAAACAATTAGCACGAGTGAATACACTAAGCTATAAAACAGTATCAGCAAATAGTGCTACGGTAACCAAGGAGTGGTTGGTAGTTAATGCTGAAGGTCAAAACCTAGGAAGACTTGCAAGTAATGTTGCAAAGTTGTTACGTGGTAAGCACAAAACTAATTTTACGCCTCACGTTGATTGTGGTGATAATGTAATTGTTATCAACGCAGAAAGCATTAATCTTTCTGGTAACAAGCTGGCTGATAAAGAATACATCAGACACACTGGTTATCCTGGTGGTCAGCGTACCCGTGTAGCAGCCAATGTAATGAAAGACAACCCCGTAAAAGTGGTTGAAAGCGCAATTAAGGGTATGTTGCCTAAGAACAAGCTTGGTAGCGCCATTTTTCGCAACTTACACGTGTATGCAGGTGGTGAGCACAAGCACGAGGCTCAACAGCCAAAAAATATCAACTTAAACGACATTAAGTAAACATGGCACAGACCCACGCAATTGGTAGAAGAAAGTCATCAGTAGCTCGCGTTTACCTAAATGAGGGCAGCGGAAATATCGTGGTTAATGGCCATGATTACAAGCAATATTTTGATACTGCTGCTTTGCATTATAAAGTAGAACAAGCGTTTGCACTTACTGAAACAGCAGGTTCTTTTGACGTTAAAGTAAATGTAGAAGGTGGCGGAATAACTGGTCAAGCAGAAGCAATTCGCTTAGGCATTTCTCGCGCTTTATGCATCATTAATGAAGAAAACCGCAAAGCGCTTAAGCCAGCCGGCCTACTTACCAGAGACCCACGTATGGTTGAACGTAAGAAGTTCGGTCAGAAGAAAGCCCGTAAGCGCTTCCAGTTCTCAAAACGTTAATTCATTCAATTAATAAACTCTTGTTTAGCATCCAAACAAAGCAGATCTCTCAGAGCTACTGCTTTGTTGCCTAAATCAGGAAAGTAAACAAATATGGAAAACAACAATCACGTACAAGAATTACTTGACGCTGGTGTTCACTTTGGGCACTTAACGCGTAAGTGGAATCCAAACATGGCGCCTTACATCTTTATGGAGCGCAATGGAATTCACATCATTGATCTGCAGAAGACCATCTACAAGATGAGCGAGGCTGCTGAAGCTATGAAGAAAATTGCGGCATCTGGTCGTAAAATTCTTTTCGTAGCCACTAAAAAGCAAGCCAAAGAAATTGTTGCAGAATATGCAGGTAAGGTTAACATGCCTTACATCACAGAGCGTTGGCCCGGTGGTATGCTTACAAACTTTGTAACAGTTCGTAAAGCCATCAAAAAAATGCAAAACATAGACAAGATGAAGGTAGACGGTACTTTCGAAACCTTGTCTAAGCGCGAGCGTTTACAAATTGATCGCCAGCGCGAGAAGCTTGAAAAGGATTTGGGTTCTATTGCTGATATGAACAGACTTCCGGCAGCAATCTTTATTGTTGACGTAATCCGTGAGCACATCGCTGTGAGCGAGGCACGCAAGTTGAACATTCCAACTTTTGCCATGGTGGATACTAATTCTAACCCGCAATTGATTGACTATCCAATTCCTGCGAATGATGATGCGTCTAAATCTATTGCTAAAATCATGGAATTTGTTACCAACGCCATTAAGGATGGCTTGGATAACCGTAAGAGTGATCGCGATAAAGGCAAACAAGAAAAACTAGATAAGAAAGCGGCTCAAGTAGGCGAATAATTGCCCATTTTGATTTATGCTGACAAACTCATAAACATACAGCGAAAGGGATAGAGGTAACTTTGTCCCTTTCTTTCATTAAATCACACAAAAACAAATTACAATGGCAACAATAACAGCTGCAGACGTAAACAAACTTAGAAAGCAAACCGGTGCCGGTATGATGGATTGTAAAAACGCACTGGTAGAAGCTAATGGCGATTTTGAAAACGCTATCGATATCCTTCGTAAAAAAGGACAAAAAGTGGCCGCCAAGCGTGCAGATCGTGATGCCACAGAGGGTGCTGTAATTGCCCTCACCAATGCTGACAATACTAAAGGCATTGTGGTATGTGTTAATTGCGAAACAGATTTCGTGGCCAAGAATGAAGGCTTTGTAGACCTTGCCAAGCAAATCGCAGATGTAGCTTTAAATACATTTCCGGCAACTATTGAAGAATTAAAGGCCCAGAAGTTTGATGACAAATTAACTGTTGAGGAAAAGCTAACTGAGCAAACAGGCGTAATTGGAGAAAAGATTGACTTAAGCGCTTATGAAAGTGTTGAGGCGCCATATATCGCTTCTTACATTCACATGGGTAATAAAATTGGCACCATTGTGGCGCTTAACGATGTGGCTGAAGACGCTGGAAGAGATGTTGCTATGCAGGCTGCAGCGATGAACCCAGTAG
This sequence comes from uncultured Cryomorphaceae bacterium, assembly GCA_964416385.1. GTDB lineage: Bacteria > Bacteroidota > Bacteroidia > Flavobacteriales > Schleiferiaceae > JAUHWL01. The sequence continues at coordinate 57,756 of CAYQDW010000003.1, forward strand.
CTCTTGACCGTGACAGTGTATCACAAGAAATTATTGAGCGTGAACTAGAAATTGGTCGTGACCAAGCACGTCAGGAAGGCAAACCAGAAGAAATGGTGGATAAAATTGCGCAAGGCAAACTGAACAAATTCTACAAAGAGAATACACTTGTAGATCAGCAATTCATCAAAGATGGCAATATGACCGTATCTAGCTATCTAACAAGTATTAAAAAAGGACTCAAGGTTGTAGACTTTAAGCGTGTTAGTTTAGTTTAATCTATCATAGTTTAGAGACATAATAAATGCGGCCCCGCCATTGGCGGGGCCGTTCTTTTTTAGGTGGCATCGCCTATATTTGCAACGTTTTTAAGCAAAATCCCCTCATGAAATACAAGCGCATACTCTTAAAACTCAGTGGAGAAGCCCTAATGGGTGATATGGACTTTGGGATCTCTCAAGACCGATTAATGGAGTATGCAAGAGAAATTAAAGATGTTGTACGTGAGGGTGTTGAATTGGGTGTTGTTATTGGCGGTGGAAATATATTTAGAGGCATAAGTGGAGCTAGTACGGGCATGGATCGCGTACAGGCAGACCATATGGGGATGTTAGCCACTGTAATAAATGGCCTTGCCTTGCAAAGCGCATTAGAGAATATAGGTGTTAATACCCGTTTGCAATCAGCCATAGAAATGGATAAAGTAGCAGAGCCCTTTATACGTAGACGTGCAGTAAGACACCTAGAAAAAGGTCGGGTTGTGATCTTTGGTGGCGGAACAGGAAACCCTTATTTCACAACAGATACTGCCGCAACGCTACGAGCCATAGAAATAGATGCCCAAGTTATTTTGAAAGGCACGCGTGTAGATGGTATTTACTCGGCTGATCCTGAAAAAGATGCTACAGCGGTAAAATTTGACAAGTTGTCTTTTGATGATGTTTATAAAAAAGGGCTTAGCGTTATGGATATGACCGCTTTTACCCTGAGTAAAGAAAACCAACTGCCTATTGTTGTTTTTGACATGAATACACCTGGAAACTTAAAAAAAGTAGTTTTGGGTGAATCAATAGGAACATTAGTGGAGAATTAAACATTTATCTCGTGGAAGAGGAATTAGAATTGATTTATGACGCGGCCAAAGAGCATATGGACCGCACCATCGAGCACTTTAACAAAGCCTTAGCTAAAATAAGGGCTGGTAGAGCAAACCCTTCTATGCTTAATGAAGTACGCGTAGACTATTATGGTAACCACGTGCCGCTTAATCAGGTAAGTAACGTTAATACCCCAGATGCGCGCACACTTACCATTCAACCTTGGGAAAAATCTATGATTCCTATTATTGAGAAAGAAATCATGAATAGTGGATTAGGATTTAATCCTACCAATAATGGCGATATAGTTATTATTAACGTACCGGCTTTAACAGAAGAGCGCAGAAGAGATTTAGTAAAAATGTCTAAAGCTGAAGCGGAAGATTCAAGAATTGGAATTCGTGCGGCACGCAAAGAGGCCAATGATGAATTGAAAAAGTTGGATCATAGCCATGTGAGTGAAGATGTGATTAAAGATCATGAACAGCAGATACAAGATCTTACCAATAACTACATTAAGAAGATAGACGACCTTCTGGCAAAGAAGGAAGTAGATATTATGACAGTTTAAAAACGTCTAAAAGCAAAAAAAAGGGCACCCAATGGCGCCCTTTTTTTTATCATTCTTCATGCAAGGCCAAGAATGGGCATTTGGTATGAAAAGCCACTTTACTGGTCATGCTGCTATGGAAGAGACCTTCCAAAAAACCATGTTTCCGCGCCATGAGCGCAATCATCCCAGCATCTTTTTCTTCTGCAAATTCTTGAATTACGCGCTCCACTTCGCGCTCATATGCATGTTGCACATGAAAGCTATGTTTTACGTTAGCAAAAATGCGTTCAAACTTTTCGCGTTGTGCTTTAACTGGAGCACCTTCATCTATTTGTACATGCAGGATGAGCACTTCAGCGTTAAAGGCTGCTGCCATCTCTGCCAATTGCACTAATGCACGTTCATTACGGGCAGATTGAAAATCTGAAGCATATACAATGCGTTCTATGGTACGGTTTGCAGAATTTGCCGGAATGGCAAAAACAGGTACGTTAACCGCATGTAGAATAGAAGCAGTGTTGCTACCAATTAAAATTTCTTCAATACCACTTGCGCCTTTTGTTCCCATAACCACAATGCTGTCTGGCCGTGCCTTTGTAAGCTCTTTTACAATGCGAATTGGATTACCCATCATACTCCGGGTTTCATATTGTACGCCGCTCTCTGCAAGTTTTTTACCCACTTCTTTTAATCCTTTTTCGCTGATATCGCGCATGATTTCTAAAAGAGATGTGCTCATAACATTTTGTGAGTATGGCAAATCAAAGGCATTTAGCGCAAGAATATTTGCGTTTAAGGCCTTCGCAACATCAATGGCATAATTCATGGCCAAGTCTGCATTTTTGCTAAAATCTGTGGGGAAAATGATGGTCTTCATATAAAATGATTTATGGCTTAAAGATAGGAATGCTAATGATGAATTAGGCTGATATTTTTCACATCAGTTAAATTCTAATGACAAGGTTTTGTTTGCTCAACTTGTAACGCATCGTTGGGTGGGCTGATGTAAGAAATGCCTAATCCCATGCCGCGTAAAATAAAAATGAGGCCAAAAAGCACCACCAAATAGGGAATGCTTTTGTTAAATATGCTGCGCCATTTTGTTGAAATAAAACTGCCAGCAATAGCAATGCTAAACATCATAGGAAATGTGCCCAAGCCAAAAACGGCTAAAAATGCAGCACTTTCTAGCGGGCTGCCAATACCTATAGCGCCTAATAAGGCCATATAAACCAATCCACAAGGTAGCAGACCATTTAAAATTCCAGTAACATAAAAAGCACCAAGCCCTCGTTTTTTTAGAAAAAAACCCAGTTGTTTTTTTAGGGTGATAACTGCTTTTTGTAATAACGGTGGTGTTCTGTGTATGGGTATTATTTTAGGAAGTAGCATAATCAAGATCATGGCAACACCAATAGCAATGCTCAAAGGTTGTTGAATACCGGCAAGCGAAAATCCCCGCCCTATAAAACCAAATAGGAGGCCAATAGTGGAATAAGTTGTAATGCGCCCGAGTTGATAGGTTGTATTATACACAAGTTGTTCTAGCCCGCTTTTTTCACTAAAGGGCAGCGCAAGCGCTAAAGGACCACACATGCCTGCACAATGCAAACTGCCCACAAAACCAAGCCCAAATGCTGCTAAAAGATAGGACACTTATAAGTGAATTGATTCTTCCCAATAATAACCGTTACCACCAAGAGTTGCATCTATTTTGATATACCATAAGCCTTTAGAAAAGGTAGCCACATCAATAAGTTGCTCATTATTGTTGCTAATATTTAGCGCAATACGCACATCGCTTTTTGCATCATTAGGCTTGTAAAAATGTATTTCGCCTTGAGCCAATGCGCCGGTAAACGCCTTCGGAAAAACAATGGCAACTTTGTTATTTACGGGTTTTAAATAGATGTTTCCAAGGCCTTTTGCCCGCGATCTATTATCAATATGTTGTTGGTAACGTACTTCGGAGTCATAGTAATTTTCACTAACCAACTCAGAAGGGTTTTGTAATCCGCGAACAAAAAAGTAGCCAATAAAAATGGCAAAGCATGTAATGGCAATCACAATCCCGGTGCCCCAATTTATCTTCATAATTACTTGTTTTTAACGCTTTCGCGGGCCGTTAAAATTCGTTTTGATGGTTTCTACTAGTTCATCACCTGCATAAATGCCAAATTCAATTTCTGTTAAAGAACTAGAAAGAGCTTCAGGAGCAATCTTTACAAAGAAGGCGCCTTCTCCTAATTCGCCAACATCAATAAGACCATTTGGTGTGCCGATAAACTCCACTTCACCATCTTTAGGAGATACCAACTTTATAGAGAAGGTTTGACTTTCTGGACTTTTGTTAAGCACTTTGTAGTTATACAGGTTGGCGATTTTATTGTCTTTCTCAACATAGGTCATGCCAGTGGCACGAAGTATGGTAGCGTGTAGAACGGGTCTTTCGCTGAGCAAAAAGCCCATAATTACCACCAATGCAATTAAAACTACGCTATATGCCTTGGCCCTGTTGCTATAACGGTGAGGTTTGTTTTCTGCGATACTTTCTTCGCTGGCAAAACGTATTAAACCTTTAGGAAGATTTACCTTATCCATCATGCTGTCACAAGCATCAATACAAGCTGTACAATTGATGCATTCAAGCTGGGTTCCATTTCTGATATCAATTCCCGTGGGGCACACATCTACACATTGGTTGCAGTCTATACAATCTCCTTTTGCAGAGGCACTGCGGTCTTCCCCTTTCTTATACTTACCACGCTTTTCTCCACGTAAATAATCATAAGCAATAACTACAGATTGCCGGTCTAGCAAAACACCTTGTAGCCTGCCGTAAGGGCAAACAATAATGCAGACCTGTTCTCTAAACCAAGCAAACACAAAATAAAATACGGAGGTAAAGACAAGCATTGCTATGAAATTACCGATATGTGCTAGCGGGCCGTCTTTCACAACCAATAACCAATTATCGGTACCAACAATTACCATTAGAAGGTCATTGGCAATAACAAAAGAGATAAGCCAAAATATACCATGCTTCAAAATGGTTTTCTTGAGCTTTTCTGGCGAATTCCAGGGCAATTTAGAAAGTCTGATCTGCTGGCCACGGTCACCATCTATCCAATATTCTATGCGCCTAAAAACGTGTTCCATAAAAATGGTTTGCGGACAAACCCATCCACAAAATAGACGCCCAAAAACCACCGTAAATAAAATCACGAACAATACGCCAACTAACATGGCAAGCGCCAATAGATAGAAGTCTTGTGGCCAGAAAACATTGCCAAAAACCACAAACTTGCGCTCCAATACATTTAAGAGTAAGAAGGGCTGCCCATTAATTCTAATCCACGGTATGGTAAAAATAAATGCCAACAAAAAGGCGGCAACAACACTCCGTTGTTGCGTTAACTTACCTGACGGCTTTTTGGGGTAGATAAAGTTTCTTTTGCCTTCATTATTGATGGTGGCAATATGATCACGAAATGATTCTTCCACTTTATTTTCCACAATAGCCAGTATTAGTTAATTACATCAATCCGCTTTAGTTGATGGCTGGGTCTGTTACCGCGCTTTCTTCCGTGGTAACCGCCGGTGTTTCGGTGGCAGCTGCATCCTCCGTTTCTGCGGCAGGAGGTTCTTCGGTCCAAATTTCTCCTTCTGGTTCTTTGGGTGAAACAGGCGAGCTGCCTTCAAGAGAAAGCACATAACTGGCAACTTGCTGCATTTGCGCAGGGCTAAGTTGATCTTTCCATGAAATCATACCCTTAGCTGGCACACCGTATTTTATGGTAGTAAATACATTGGTAATACCGCCACCATGCAGCCAATAGGCATCTGTTAAATTAGGGCCAACAGAACCGCCACCATCTTGCAGATGACAGGTAGCACATTTATCAATAAATATTTTGGCGCCAGCAGCAAGTGCTTGATCGTCATTTAAACGCACCACGTTATTTTCATCTACGCTATTGGCTACTGTAGCTAAATAGGCATCAACCTTTTGTTGTTCTTCTGCCATCTCCTTCTTGTAAGCGGCCTCAGAGCTTAATGAGTCGCCAGATAAAAACACAAACAGGTATACAACGGCCCAACCAATGGTAATGTAAAAGCCCCAAATCCACCAAGGCGGCAGATTGTTATCTAATTCATGAATACCATCATAATCATGGTCTAGTAAAATATCTGCTTCACGCTCTACGGGTTTTGCATCCGTAAGTACTTGTAGAATTGATTTTGAAGATTCTACAGGTTCTACAACCTCATCTACCTCGGGGCTTTTTTGCGCCTTTAAGGTGATAATCCTAACGGTATTTAAAGCTTTGTTTAGGGCAAAAAGTGCCATCAACAAGAAAATAACGGCAACAATAAAGCCCCACGCCAAAGGGGCATTTAGTATTTCACGCATCAATTTACCCGTCTCGGCTTGCGCCACAGGAGCGGCTAAAAAAACAAGAGCTATGCTTGTACGTACTTTAGAGGTAATTAGAAAATTCATGGCAAGTTAGTATTATCGCCTTCTAGGGGCAGGTTACTCATCTCTTGAATATGTTTTTTATCCTGGCGAAAAACATAAACCAATACCAGAACAAAGAATGTGAAGAATAGCAAGAAAGATATCAGCGGAAATATTTCAATACCCTCTATGCTAATATGATGTTTAATGAACTTTAACATGGCGATTATTGATTTTCTGCTGTATTGGTCTTCTTAATATCGGTTCCTAGGCGTTGCAAGTAGGCAATCAAGGCGATTATCTCCTCATTAGGCTCTACGCTTATATTTTTGTCTTTGTTGAGCTCTTCTGCAATGCCAGCTGCTTGTGCTTCAAGCTCTAGCTGCCAATTGGTGATGTATTCATCTGTGTAGGGTACACCTAGTTTTTGCATGGCCTTTAGCTTGTTGGCTGTGTTGCTAACATCAAGTGTAGCATCGTTGCCTTCTAAGCTAAACATCCAGGGGTAGCGCGGCATAATACTACCGGGGCTCATACTTCTGGGGTTCCACATGTGGTTGTAATGCCAGCTGTGTGGATATTTACCGCCTTCGCGATGCAAATCAGGTCCGGTACGCTTACTTCCCCATAAAAATGGATGGTCATACACAAATTCTCCTGCTTTACTGTATTCACCGTATCGTGCAGTTTCGCTCCTAAACGGACGCACCATTTGGCTATGGCAGGCATTGCAACCTTCTCTAATGTAAAGGTCTCGCCCTTCAAGCTCTAGTGCCGTATATGGCTTTACAGCTTCAATAGTGGGGATGTTAGAGCTTACGGTTATTGTTGGAATAATTTCAATAACACCGCCTATCAAAATTACAATGGTTACCCAGATGGTCATTTGAACAGGCTTGCGCTCTATAAATCTATGCCAATGGTCGCCTTTGTGCTTTTTATAAGTGCCTATAATGGGTGCGGCTTCAGCTTCTTCTTGTGCCAAAAACTTACCGCTGGCCGCAGTTTTAAATATGTTGTAAACAAAAATCAGTGCGCCAGTGAGATAAAGAAAACCACCTATAGCGCGTAGTAAGTAGAAAGGAAATAGCTCTGTTACTGTTTCAAGAAAGTTGCCGTATACCAATACGCCATCGGGCTTAAACTGTTTCCACATCAAACTTTGGGTAAAACCAGAAACGTACATTGGTAATGCCCAGAATAAGATACCTAAAGTGCCAATCCAGAAATGTGCGTTTGCCAGTTTTTCACTAAACAAGCTTGTGCGATACATTTTTGGAAACAAATAATAGAACATACCAAAAGCAAGAAATCCGTTCCAGCCTAGTGTGCCGATATGTACGTGTGCAGGAATCCAGTCTGTATAGTGTGCAATAGAATTAAGTGTTTTTGTTGAAAGAAGCGGGCCTTCTAACGTGCTCATACCATAAGCTGTAATGGCTACCACAAAGAATTTAAGCACGGCACTATCGCGAACTTTATCCCAAGCCCCGCGCAATGTAAGTAGACCATTAATCATACCTCCCCAACTGGGAAATATGAGCATGATACTAAACACGGTACCCAAACTTTGCGCCCAATCTGGTAATGCTGTATAAATGAGGTGGTGTGGGCCAGCCCAGATGTAAATAAAAATTAAGGCCCAAAAGTGTATGATAGAAAGACGATAAGAATACACTGGCCTATTGGCGGCCTTAGGCACAAAATAATACATTAAGCCTAGTATTGGTGTGGTTAAGAAGAATGCTACCGCGTTATGACCATACCACCATTGCACCAAGGCATCTTGTACACCGCTATATACGCTGTAGCTTTTCCACATGCTAACAGGCAGTTCAAGACTGTTAAAGATGTGCAGTACGGCCACAGTGATAAAAGTGGCTATGTAAAACCAAATTGCTACATAAAGGTGGCGCTCTCTGCGCTTTAGAATGGTCCAAATCATGTTTACACCAAATACCACCCAAATAAGGGCAATGGCAATATCAATTGGCCATTCTAGCTCAGCATATTCTTTACTGGTGTTATAGCCTAAAGGCAATGTTATGGCTGCCGCAACAATAATTAATTGCCAACCCCAAAAGTGAATGGCACTAAGCAAATCGCTAGCCATTCGCGTTTTTAATAAGCGTTGTAAAGAGTAATAAATACCAGCAAACATGGCATTACCTACAAAAGCAAAAATGGCCGCATTGGTATGCAAAGCCCGTAATCTGCCAAAGGTTATGTATGCTAGTGGGCCGTTTAGTTCTGGATAACGAAGTTCAAGTGCAATCCATAGGCCTGCTAAAAATGCAACAACGCCAAAAATTATTGCTGCAATTGCGAAGTTCCGAACGATTCGGTTGTCATAGTAAAACTTCTCGAGTTCCATATATTCAAGATTTATTGCTGGATTCTTCTTTTTTTAACTCATCATCAAAGAGCATCCGTATTGATGGGGTATAGTCATCGTCAAATTGACCAGAGCGTACACTCCACAAAAAAGCACTCAGAAATATGAGTGCAACAATGAGTGAAACAGTAATCAATATGTAGATAATCTCCATGAGGGGATGAGCATTTTGGTTGACAAATATGCTTTTATGACTAAGGGAGGAGAATGACTTATTTCATCCCTAGATATGATAAATGTCATATAACAAAATGCGTATGGTTGCCTTTAATTACATTATTCATGATTTGTTGGTCTAAATCAATACTGTTATTTAAACCCCATGAGCAATTATGGTGTTATCAACTTATGGAATTGAGAATTGAAGAGGAAATCCAACAGCGGAGCTTTAGTTCTTTAAAGCAGAAATCTGTAGTTAACCTCATTTACACGTACTTCTGGGTAAAAGAACGCATTGTAAAAAGCTTGAAGCCTTTTGGTATTACCATGCAACAGTATAACGTTTTGCGTATACTTAAAGGACAATACCCTGAGGGCATTACTACTTCTGACATTAGAGACCGTATGCTCGATAAAATGAGTGATGCTTCTAGGTTGGTTGATCGTTTGGCCGCTAACGATTTGGTTGAAAAACGCGTAAATTTTGATGATCGCAGATTGGTATGTGTACGTATTACTGAACGCGGTTTGGCGCTGCTCGATGCGATCATAACGGCAAATGGCAATTTAGATGGCTTTATGAACAGCTTAACGGTAGAAGAACACGAGCAACTAAACTTGTTGCTCAATAAATTGCGCAAGTAAAAAATCCCCCTCTTATTTAAAGTCTTCTTTACGATAGGCGCACTGCGCTACCTTACACTGGCTGCAATACTTCTGGGCACAGGGGTCTGTATGAATGAAAATTTCCGCGTCTTGGGCTAGTCCGGTAGTAAGTAAAGACTCTATTTGTTTTACTTCTATATGTTCTTGTGCAATGGTGTAATAAAAGGGAAGTACCAGGTGGCAGTCTATATGCAAGTTTCTACCATAGCGTATCACCCTAAATTCATGAAAGTCAATCCACTGTGGTTGCCGCTTGGCATTGATCACTTGAAAGGCCTTTTCATTAACGGTATCATCAGTTTCATCCATAATACCGCCAATACTTTGCCTTAAAATGCGGTAGCTCATCAGGCCGATGTATAGGGCCATGAACAAGGCGATTACATTATCTAGCCACAACAAATTAGTGAGCATGGCAACGCCCAACCCAAAAACCATTGCAAAGCTTGTGTAGCCATCACTTTTAAGATGCGTACCCTCGCTAATCATGCTCATGCTTTGCTTGGCTTTGCCGCGTTTTTCTAATTGTTTGCCCATTAAAAAGTTCACCAGACCCGCGCCAAGTGCAAGGCCCAAACCTAAATCTAAGCGCGAAATTTCTTCAGGACGAATGATATTATATATCACTTTGGTCAACATTGTTAGGCTGGCAATAGCGATCAACGTACCTTCTATAATGCCTGAAATGAATTCTACTTTTCCGTGGCCATATGGATGGTTTTTATCACTTGGTTTAGCCGCATAGTGAAGGCTATATAATGAAAAACTTCCGGCAGCAATGTTTACGAGACTTTCTAGAGCGTCTGTTAAAATGGCGTTAGAGTTTGTTAATAGAAAAGCCACGCCTTTAATGGCCATTAAGGCTATACCAATAAAAAGTACGTTTCGCTGTAGCCGAATGTCGCTTTTGTAACTCACTTTTGCCAAGAAAAATAGGTGTTTAATAGGCCCGTGGTGCTGCTATCATGCGCTGTGTTTACCGCTCCTTTTTCTATATCATCAAGAATACCTTTCGCCAGCACCTTACCAAGCTCAACGCCCCACTGATCAAAGCTATAAATATTCCACACGATGCCCTGAACGAATATTTTATGTTCATAGAGCGCAATAAGACGCCCCAAATTGAATGGTGTTAATTGGTCAAATAGCAAGGCATTGGTCGGCCTATTGCCTTCAAAAACTTTAAAAGGCGCCAAAGTTTTGATTTCTTCTAGCGTTTTACCCTGCGCTTGTAATTCTTTAACAACAGCATCGTAATCTTTGCCAATCATCAACGCCTCTGTTTGCGCAAAGAAGTTAGCCAATAGCTTGGCATGATGGTCTTTATAGGGGTGATGTGGATTTACGGAGGCGATAAAATCGCAGGGAATAAGGGCAGTACCCTGATGAATGAGTTGGTAAAAAGCATGTTGGCCATTAGTGCCTGGTTCTCCCCAAACAATTGGCCCTGTTTGATAGTGCACTTTTTGGCCAGAACGGTCAATGTATTTGCCATTACTTTCCATATCGGCCTGTTGCAAGTAGGCCGGAAACCGATGTAGATATTGGTCATAAGGTAATACAGCATAGCTGCTGGCATTCCAAAAATTGCGATACCAGATGCCGATGGCAGCCATAATCATGGGGATGTTATTCTGGAAAGGCGCCTGCTTAAAGTGTTCATCTGCCCAGTGGGCACCATCTAAGAACGCTTTAAAATTTTTAGTGCCGATGCTTAACATAACCGGTAGCCCAATGGCGCTCCACACAGAGTACCGGCCGCCAACCCAGTCCCAAAAGCCGAACATGTTGTTGGGGTGAATACCAAATTCTGCTACGGCGTTTGTGTTTGTGCTGATGGCCACAAAGTGCTTTGCAACATCAGTTTCTTTCCCAAATTGCAAAAACCACTGTCGTGCTGTATGCGCGTTGGTCATGGTTTCTTGCGTGGTAAATGTTTTAGAGGCGATGATGAAAAGTGTTTCTTCAGCATTTACCTGCTTTAGAGTTTCGTACAGGTCTGCACCATCAACATTACTCACAAAGAAAAACTTCAGGTGTTCTGCTTGGTAAGGTTTAAGTGCTTCAGCCACCATTTTTGGACCAAGATCACTGCCGCCAATACCAATGTTAACGATATTTTTAATGGGCTTTGCAGTAAAGCCTTTCCAACGTCCATCCCGTACTTCTTCACTAAATTGTTCCATCTGTAACAAGACCTCACGGATATCGGGCATCACATCACGCCCCTCTACCATTACAGAAGATGTACCCGTATTGCGTAATGCCGTATGCAATACTGCGCGGTTTTCTGTTGCATTTATGGCAGAACCACCAAACATGGCATCTCGTGCTTCTTCCACACCACATGCATTAAACAGCTGTTTAAAGAGTTGCATGGTTTCTTGTGAGATGTGATTCTTAGAAAAATCAAACAAAAAGCCATCATTATGAAGAGAAAATGCTTTGAATCGTTCTGCATCTGCTGCAAAATGAGCATGTAGTGGAATGTTTTTTATGGCCTTAAAATGGTCGTTTAGCAATTGCCATGCGGGTAATTCCGTTGGATTTAGTCGGTTGAGCATTTTTGTTAATTCTGTTAATTCGCAAAGAGAACAATATTAATTTACCTGTCCGTTTATGGAATAGTTATTTTTGTCAACCTAAAAATTTTATATGAGTAAAAGAGTTGTCTTTAACAACCAAGACCACCCCGAATTTTACGCCACCCTACAAAAGCGGGTGCGCGCTTATTTTAATGAAAACAAAAGCAAGCCTCGCGCAAATGCCAAGTTTTGGAGCAAGGCTGTTGTAATGGCCGCCATTTATTGGGTGCCTTTGGCATTAATTGTATTTGCAGATTTACCCGTGTGGGCATTTTTTGCCTCATGGGTGTTTATGGGCTTAGGCATGGCCGGTATAGGTATGAATGTAATGCATGATGCTAATCACGGCTCTGTTAGTGATAAAGCATGGATCAACAAAACACTAGGCGCAAGCATCTATTTACTAAGTGGTAATGTGTTTACTTGGAAAACCCAACACAATGTTTTACACCACAGTTATACCAATATTCATGGGGTAGATGAAGACTTAGATACACGCGGTTTACTACGCCTTCATCCAGAAGAAAAATACAAACGTTTTCATAAGTATCAGCACTTATATGCGCCTTTTCTTTATGGCTTATTAACCATAAACTGGTTGATTACCAAAGATTTTACACAGTTGTATCGCTACCATAAATTAGGTGTAGCAGGCAACAACAACAAAACAAGAGAGCTCATCAACATCATCTTTTGGAAAGTGATGTATTTCACCATTTTTCTTGCGCTTCCAATATTTGTTGGTGGCTGGTCTGTTGGTGCAGTAGTTGGTGGCGTTTTATTGGCACATTTTTTAGCTGGTTTTGTATTGAGTGTTATTTTTCAGCTCGCCCACGTTATGCCTGATGTAAAGCACCCCATTGAGGAGGATAAGAAAACAGAGCACTCATGGGCAATTTTGCAATTGCTAACCACCGCTAATTTTAGCACAAAAAGCCGCTTTGTAACATGGTTTTCTGGTGGATTGAATTTTCAAATAGAACACCATCTGTTTCCAAACATAAGCCACATTCATTATCCTAAAATTGCTGAAATAGTTCGGAAAACAGCAGAAGAAATGAAACTTCCATACTACGAGTACAAGACGTTTTGGGAGGCTACGGCAGCACACTTTAAGTATTTAAAAGAATTAGCTAAGGGGCAGCCCGCACTGGCTTAACCCGTTTTTAATAAAATTGCGCATCACTGAGTAATGAATCTCTTAGTGATGCGTTTTTTTTAGGGTTTGATTTATAAAATCAACATCAACACACAAATAAAAAGTATGAAAATGAAACTAAAAAAGTTAGGTGTGGTGGCCATGTTAGGTGTTGCCACATTGAGCAGTTGTGTGAGTAAAAAGTCATTCACTGCGCTAGAGTCACAATGCCAAAAATTAGAGGCAGAGCTTAGTACCGCACGTATGGCGTTGGCAGGTTGCGAAGACGATAAAAAGAAGTTAGCGGCTGATAACACCTATTTACGTGAACAAGCCAATAAGTTGATGAACAGTGTTAATGACTTGGCAATCATCAACATTAAAGAAGCAGAAAACCTAGAGCGAAGCTTGGAGGCGCTTAAAGAAAAGGACAGTCAAATTAAACGGTTATCTGAGGCGCGAAGCAAAAAAGACTCTGTAACGTTAGCGTTGGTTACAAGCTTAAAGGGTGTGCTTGGTAATATGGATGATGAAGACATCCAAATAAATGTAGAAAAGGGGGTGGTGTTTATTTCTATTGCTGATAAGCTTTTGTTTAAAAGTGGGAGTTATGAGATTAACACCAATGCCAAAGCGGTTCTTGCCAAGGTGGCCAAAGTGGTAAATAATAAACCCGGCATGGATGTAATGGTAGAGGGGCACACTGATACAAAAGCAGTAATAGAAAACCCTGTACTTAAAGATAATTGGGACTTGAGTGTTTATCGCGCAACCGCAGTTGTACGCGTTTTACAAGATGAGCTGGGTGTAGACCCTGCGCGTTTAATTCCTGCGGGAAGAAGCTTTTATGTCCCCGTAGCTGATAACGAAAGCGCCGAAGGCCGTTCTCTAAACCGTAGAACACGCATTATTATTTTACCCAAGCTTGATGAATTTTATGGCCTCATTGATGAAGGTATGAAACAGGCACAATTGGCCGAATAAGCTTTTAAAAACCAATATCAACATAAATAACAAAGGCTGCTCATTTCTGGGCAGCCTTTGTTGTTTTTATATTAACTCTTAACCATTTACGGCTTCAACATCATCAACCAATGTTGGTAGCATGCTTTGTAAAATTTGAAGTATGCCATTTTTTAAGGTCATGGTACTGCTTGGGCAACCACTACAAGCACCTTGCAATAAAACGTGTACTATTTTGTTCTCGTAACGCACAAAACGTATGTAACCGCCATCCTGTCCTACGGCTGGTGCAACATACTCTTCTAAAATTTCAACGATGCGCTTTTCAACATCGCCCAAAGCGGCATTGTCTTGTATGTTATCTTGGCTACTATTGGTGTTGCCAGTAGTGTGTTGAGGTATTACGGCATCTTCCTTGAGTACCACGGTGCCCGCTTGTAATTCATCCAGCAAAAATTGTCGAATTTCTTGGGTAACCTCTTCCCACTCTACAATATTAAATTTGCTAATGGCAATGTAATTACCGCTCAAAAAAACCTCCTTCACAAAAGGCAGGTGAAATAATTTTTGTGCCAGCGGTGAGGGTGCAGCCTCTTCAATATTTTTAAATTCAACAGAATCTTGCGTAAGTAACATTTTATTGGCCACAAACTTCATTACGGCAGGGTTTGGGGTCATTTCGGCATACACACTAATAGGTGCTCTTTTTACTTCCATGTCTAAAAAAAAATTTTGGCAAAGGTACGTTTACAAGATAGAAACCTGATGGTAGTACATTTGTTCCGCATAAAAAAATAGAGAATGGCACTTATTAAACCGGTTAATGGCATTAGCCCAACGTTTGGCGAAGATTGTTATTTGGCAGATAATGCAACGGTGGTTGGCGATGTTCAAATGGGCGATCAATGCAGCGTTTGGTTCAACACCGTAATTAGAGGCGATGTACACTACATAAAAATCGGAAACAAGGTTAATGTACAAGATAATGCTACCATTCATGCCACTTACCAAAAGCATCCAACCAACATTGGTAATAATGTAAGCATTGGCCATAATGCCATTGTGCATGGTTGTACCATTAAAGACAATGTGCTTATAGGCATGGGGGCCATTGTAATGGATGGTTGTATTGTAGAGAGCAATAGCTTAATTGCTGCAGGTGCGGTAGTTTTAGAAGGCACCCATGTTGAAAGCGGCAGCGTTTATGCTGGGGTGCCGGCCAAGAAGGTTAAAGAAATAACCCCTGAATTGCTACAAGGGCAGATAGACCGTATTGCCAATGCTTATGTGAAGTATTCGGGTTGGTTTAAAGCGGGATAGCGATGTAAGTCTGCTCAGTTGAAATACCATAAATAGTTGTGATTATGCCTTTGATATTTACCCGTGTTTGAGCATATCGTTTTATGTCTTTTTTTACATCATTCGTGGGAAAAAATATAGTGCACAACTAATAGTATAAAATAAACCGCTCTTTAACTAATTATAACATTTGTTTAGTGTTTCAGGTGGTATTTTTGCGGCCTTTAAAACACAAACATGAAACAACTACTATTCTTGTTTGTTGGCTTTCTAGCGCACATTGCAGTAAGCGGACAAACAACATTGGTGCCCTTTTCGGGTAACATTACCACCACATCTTGCTCTGGTACCATACAAGATCATGCAGGTAATGGCAATTACAGCAATGGGGCAAACGGATATGTGATCATTAACCCGCCTGGCAACGCACCCGTTTCTATTACGTTTTCGCAGTTTAGTACAGAAAGTTGTTGCGACCGGGTTTACCTTTATGATGGCAGTGGTATTACCGGAACTTTACTTGGTAATTACGGTGGTGGCGGTTTGCCAAATGGCGGTCAGCCCATAACTGCTACATCTGGCGCATTAACCGTGCGATTTTTTTCAGATGGTAGTGTTATCAGCTCAGGTTTTACCGCTACATGGACGGCTGCCGGTGGCAATGCTACACCACAAGCTACACTAAGCGTTTCTACCACTAATCCGGCTTTTAATACTCCCGTAACGTTTACAAATACATCTAGCTTTAAAACTACGGCTTGGCTCTTTGGCGATGGAAACACCTCTACAGATGATGTGGCCATCCACCAATATACGGCAGCTGGCACCTACCAAGCTAGGTTGGTAGTAGAAAATTGCAATGGCGTAAAGGATACATCAAACCCTGTAAACATCACTGTTCAAGCTTCTCCCTTAGGGTCTATATCAACCGATACGGTTAAAATTTCTGTGCCTTGTGGCAGTATAAATTCAAGCTCTTTTAGCATTGCCAACGCTGGTGGCGGTGGGGCGCTTAGTTATAATTTGGCGCTTGGACCAAATGCAAGCAACACCGCGTTTTCAGCCACATTTGAAGGCTCTCTTGATGGCTTTGTTAATCAAAGTTTGATTTATTATAACACATCATTCGCCAATACAAATGCACCACAAGGCAATGAATACCTTCTATTTCAAGGTGATGGAAATTTTAATGATGGTTTAAAGGCGGTATTTCCTGCGCAAGCAGCAACAACCATCAGCTATAAAACGATGTATACGGCCTCAACGCTATATTCTGGTTACATAGAGGCTGGCCAATTTACCAACGGAACGTTTAACCGTATTTTCTACTCGGTGTATTATTACGGTAGCCTGCGCTTGTATTATGGTAACGGTTTTGGAGGCACTTATGTGTATTATGGTCCAAATACGGCTAATGCGTGGCACGATATTGAATTGCGCAACATCAACTATGTTACACAGACGTATGACATTTACCTAAACGGTACAATGGTGGTTGCAAATGCTGCTTTTATGAACCCAGCAACTGCCGTAAACCAAATTGAGGTTTATAGCCCTTATCAAGGTACCACTGGCATTGATGATTTTTATGTGGGAGACGAAACAGGGTTGTCGGCAATTTCTTTTAGCCCGATTACGGGTACGTTAGCTGGCGGAAGCAACGCAACCATTTTTATAAATGCCAATGCAACAGGCTTAAATGCCGGTACGTACTACTTAGATTTTGTGGTGAGCAGTAATGACACTGCGTTAGATGGCCTTACTATTCCTTTAGAATTAACGGTAACAGGCTTTGCTAACCTCATACAAAATACATCTGCGGTTGCTCTGGGCAGTATGTACAATACACAAACAGTAACAGACTCCGTATTGCTATTTAATAGTGGCTGTGACACCCTTAACTTTACAAGTTTTACAACGTCTACAAGTGATATTACGGTAAATACCGCACCATTTGATGTGGCTCCTGGAGACACCGGTTACGTGTTTTACACGTTTGCGCCTACGCAAGTTGCCAATTATACAGACTCAATTTATTTAAATGGTCCTGACACAAATTCCTTTGTGCAGCTCTCAGCACAAGTACTTGGCGCGCCTAGTATTTCTGTTAATCCTACAAGCGTTAATATTTCAATAACAGGTTGTCCAGATACGGTAGACTTTGGCCTTACCATTTATAACAGCGGTTTGAGTGCTCTAAACTGGGGCGCTACGGCAATCATAAATGGTGTGAATTCAGACGACTTTGAAGGCGCGGCCATCAATACCATGCTTTGGAGCAACTGGTCGTCTGGTGTAAGTGTGGGTAATTCATGTGGTGTAATTAACGGAAGTAAATCGTTGATCTTTAACGGTTCTGGCGCACGTTACATTCAAACCGTACCATTAAACACCAGTGGTGGTGGTAATTTGGAATTTGATTACTGGCAAAGTAGCTGCGAATTTGCAGATAACGGAGAGGGCCTGTACGTTTTTTATTCTAACAACAATGGCTTAACGTGGACACAGATGGCGTACTACTATACCACATCAACCGCCACATTTAATGCCACGCTCGCTATACCTACCGCCGCTCAAACCAATGCTACAGTTTTTAAAATTCAACAGACTACAAATAGCGGAAACAACTTTGACAATTGGGTTATTGATGATTTTTCAATTTCAAGTAGTTTTAATAATTCGGTGATTTTCACACCAGATACAGGCGCGGTGAGTATTAATGATAGCACCCAAATTTTGGGTCAAATACTTACAACCGGTATGGCCGCTGGCACCTATACTTTTCCGGTATTTATTAGCTCTAACGACCCCAATAATGCGGTTATAAATGTACCTGTAACGCTAACCATTGTTGGTGCACCAAGCATATTAGAACCAGCGTTGTGTCTTCAAGATACTACTATGGAAAATACAACGGCAATAGACTCTGCTATGATTGTAAACGATGGATGTGCCAACCTTGTCATAACAAATGTGCAAACGGCCACCAGCATCTATGCCCCAATTACTACCAGTGCAACAGTGCTTCCAGGTGATACCGCATACCTACAATACTCATTTACCCCAACTGGTGCGGGGGTATTTTTAGATTCGCTGCAATTAACCAGCAACACATCAACCGCTTACGTTTGTTTAAATGGTTATGGTTTGGGCGCTCCAGCAATTGCCGTGGATAGTACTTTAATCAGCGTAACCCTAAACGGCTGTTTAGATAGCAGCACTGTAAGTTTAAACCTGGCGAACGTTGGTGCCGGAGGGCTTTTGTATCAATTTGAAGGCGGCAACTCAGATACCTTAAAAATTCTCGCCCTTACTACTGGATATACCTATACCAGTTACGCAAATGCTTTGAGTGCGTTATCTGCCAATATGCAGCAACCCTTTGTGGTAACGCCTTTATTTACAACAAGTGCGGCTACGCTTGATGCGGCATTGCAAAACGACATAGATATTTTGTGGATTCCATCACTCGTATCTAACTATTCATCTACCTATCAATTGTTTGCACCAGTGGTGCAAGCCTTTGTAAACGCAGGTGGTTATTTGGTGGTGAGTGGTACCTACAGAACCCTAGATATTTTAAACCTCGGTATTTTTAATGGCAGTACAGCTTATAATGTTGACTATGGCAATCAGGCGCTGTCCATTAACAGTGGTTTTGCTAACCATCCTTTGTTACAAGGCGTAACAGCTCCGCTTTTAAGTGCAAATGCAACATATTACTATACCCTCACTAATACAGGCTTGCGCACTTTACTTTCTCGCACTACCATAAGTACATATCAAACACTTTATGAGCTTGATTATGGCGCTGGTAAAGCGGTATGGTTTGGTTTTGATATGTACGTGCCAAATACCAATACCAGCCGCATGTTTACAAACGCGTTTACCTATTATGGCAGTTTGGCAAAGGTGCCAGATTGGTTGCGCGTGGTACCAGATAGTGGCCTTGTAAATGCTGGTGATACAGCCGTTATTAACTTGACGTTTAGAGCAAATGGCAATGGCAGTGGTGTCTATAATGACACATTAACCTTGGCCTCTAACGACCCAATACACCCTACCATTCGCATCCCCGTACAATTAACCATTAATGGTAGTGCAGATATTTCGGTAGATCAAAACTGTATTCCTTTTGATTCAACTTTTGTCGGATTAACAAAAACAATCCCCAGTACGATTTATAATCCGGGTTGTGATACGTTGGTCATAAACAGTACAACATCGCTTTCTAATGCGTTTTCAGTTCAAAACTTACCTCTTAGCATTCCGCCATATGATTCTGCACTGGTAACCATCGGCTTTACGCCAAATGCTATTGGTTGGGTTCAAGACACCATACAGGTGTTTAGCAATGCGGTTGCAGTACCGGGTATTTGTGTAAATGGCTACGGAAAAGGGGCACCAGCAGTAACGCCAGCAACAGATACCATACGTGTTACGGTAAACAAATGTGACGGGTTTACGCAATTCCCAATGACGTTTGCAAATACAGGGCAAGGTGCTTTAAACTATACGATGATAGAAAAGAGTATTTATCGCCAATCTAGCACACAGAATTACACAACCACGTACGCAACCACTACCCATACGTTTACCAATACGCCATCAGTGGTTGATACTATTTTCTTTATGAGTGTGGTTAATGGTGATTTTAACAGTGATTTTGGTGGCGAGGTCTATACGTTTAGAGCAGAGAATTACACACTGCCTATTTATGACAATAATGCGCCTGATGGCACCAATGATACTTCTTACGGGTTTTACACGGGCGCTTTAATTAGCACCTGGCTTGCAGATAACCAACTTGATGTAACCATGATAAACGGCTATGGTGTAAATCCTGGTGTTGGGCAAGACATGCATTTTGTAGAGGTACGCATGGAATCTACACCCACCTGGTTAACCATTCTTTCTGGTAAAACGGGTAACTTATCTACCGGTGCAAACACCTCTAAAACAATCTTGATAAATGTAAATAGTTTGGCTGTTGGAAGTTATACTAGCTCAATCCTTATAGAGAGCAACGACCCTGTTAATCCGGTATATACGGTTTATGTAGAGTTAGATGTGGTGGATAAGCCCACGATGGAAATCCCCGTTAATTGTATAAACTACGGTGCTGTAAACGGCATAACGCCAATCACAGATTCTGTGCTTATTGTAAACTCTGGTTGTAAAAACTTGGTGATTAACAACTTGCAATTTGCGAACCCTGTATTTAGTTCGCCCATTGCAACACTTACCATCCCAGCAAAAGATAGCGCTTATATACCTGTAACGCTTACGCCAACGCAGGCGGCTGTGCTTAATAGTACAATGTTGGTATTTAGTAACGATACTAACCTGCCAGTTTGTTTAACGGCAACGGTGAGTTTGGCGCCTATTGCAGCCTATGATTATCAGATACTAGATGTTTGTGAAGGGGAAGTAGATTTCACAGACCTTTCTTCTAATTCACCTAATCAATGGAGCTGGAACTTTGGTGATGGAAAAACCAGTACACAGCAAAATCCAACACATTTTTATGAAAAACCAGGCGTTTATACGGTACAGTTGTTAACCAGCAATAATGGTGGTACAGATACGGCTAGTCAGACGTTAGATATGTCTAAGGTATTGTTCGTAGACTTTTCTATGCCTGATACCGTTCGTGCTGGTGTGCCTGCGCAGTTCTTTGACAGCAGCATGGTAGCAACATCTTGGCAATGGTATTTTGGTGATGGCGGCAACTCTACGCTGCAAAACCCAACACATACGTATGCTTCGCCTGGAACGTATTTTCTAACGATGGTTGCCTCTAGTGCAGATTGTAGTGCCCAAAAGAGCCGTCAGGTAGTAGTGGTTAGTGGCATTGGCATTGGCGAAGAAAAGCTTGCTGGCGTAGTCATCTTCCCGGTACCATCATCAAATTTAGTTACCGCACAGTGGGTAGGTGAGGAGCAGTTTACACAAGCGATGGTTTATGACATGACGGGCAAGCAACTTTTAGCTGCCCCAATTGCTAACCAAACAGAAATTACGTTTGATGTAGCAAATCTTGCTGACGGTGTGTATTTCTTGAAATTGGAAAGCGCCAACGGCTACACCCAAATCAAAAGGTTTATCATCAGACATTAAACTATAGATTTTCATCAAAAAAAAGTGGCTCATCAACATGGTGGGCCACTTTTTTTTGGTTTTGATTTGAAGCTCTAAAGGAATTAAGCTGCTATGATCTGATTTTTATAATTGATCTGTCTTAATCGCGCTATGGCGCCATAGTAGCTTGTTTTTAAAGCTAATACCTTTTTCGGATTACTTAATAATCAACTTTTTAACCTCAATATTTTCGCCACTAACAACCTGCAAGAGGTACATGCCCGGTGCTAATTGCGGCAGTTGAACGTCTTGGTTTAGGGTAGAGCTCTTGGCATAGGTGTTTTGCCAAATTAGCTTGCCATCTAATGAGGTAACCTGCAATGCCCAATGCACACTTTTTTCTGCGGAGGCTTCAATGTTAAAACGTCCGTTATTGGGATTAGGATAAACGGTCATGGTGCTTTCCTTATGCAACTCTTCAAAGCTGAGGGGATAATTTACCGTAAATGCCAATGAAGAAGACTTCCCGAAATCAGGCTCTAGGGTATAAATACGTGTGCTGGTTTGTGCATCAAAAATGCGGAAGTAGCCATTGCCATCATTGTTTGCCCAAAACGAAATGCCATCATCCCCAGTATCATTAAGTTTGATGGTATAGCAGCCATCGGGCAGCTCTAGGGTGTCATAATAGATGTTGTTATTGGTAAATGCACTTCTGCTTAAAATGGTGTTTCCCCACGCATCTTTAACGTTATAGTTGTTTTCAAATGCAGCATTGTTGGTGCGGAACATGAAGTAAATTTTATTGGGGAATACCTCTGGCAAAGCAAAAGGCGTGTGCATAGCATTGTTATAGGCATAACCGTCTGCGGTGCCATTTGGTTGGTCTACAGTAACGTGAAAAACATTAACGCCTGTTCCAACCAGGCCATCCCAAAGGGCGCCAACAGGCAAGTTGACATCCTCTGTTTCCAGAAAACCTAAGGTGCCGCTCCATGTGTACACTTCGGGGTTCGGGTTGTTGTTTACCCAATACGTTAGGGTTAGGCTTGTTAATAGGTCGCTGCCAGTATTTTTTATGCGAACAATAGGGCCGTTGCAAATACTACCACTGCGTTGATGTTCTATTTTATCTGTTGGATTAATAATGTCTACCACTGCCGCATCTGTTGTAAAATTCGGTGGGCCATAAGTAACCAACTGATGATTTACAATGTAATCTGAGGTGCCGGTTGCAGCACTCATGCTATAGTCAAGATTAGCCGTTTGTCCGGCCGATACCAGCGGGGTAATTTCAAATTCTTGAAGATCTGTAGCCATGCCGGGGCACCAGCCTGCACGGTCATAAATCCATGTGCCTCCTTGTGGATAAACGGGGTTTAGGGCACATTCTTTCCAAGCCTGCCAGCTAAAATCTACGCTACCACCATTAACGTTTATGTTGTGCGTACGCGGAATGAATTCGCCCTCCTGACCATGACCAGTTATGGCGCTTCTGATCTTAAACCCAGAGGCATTAGGATTTAATGGTACATCGCGTGCTTCAAAGGCAGCATTACTTGCAATACGCGCATAAGACTCTTTGCTCACGCGCCATATTTGTTGAATGTCAAGCACATTTCTTGGTGGCGTACCAACAATACACAAAAACTGAATATCGATATCTTCTTGCCATTGGCCGCCCCATTCCATGTTGATGCGTTTTTTCCCCTTTAAAATGGGTGAAAAATCCGTTAGGTCAAACGCCCAAGTTTTACCCCCCATACCTAAATCTAGGTTAATGCCATAAGGTGTAACAAAACTCATGATTTCAAACTTAGAAGGGAATCGCCTCCAGTAGTTAAGGCCACTAATGGTAATAGAGCCATCAGGAGGGTTATTGAAAACACCAATCAAATTGCCCAATGGATTAAAAAGGCTATCTGCTTGCGCCTCCCAATAAGATGTTTGATTGATCGGCCCAATGCTGTCTTGCACAAGGGTGCCCGTTTTTGGAAATACTTGGTATTGGGTAACCAAATTTGTTGGATTAGCAATAGAGTCAACAATAGTATCTGGTGTAACGGCCAACACATAGGTGCCTTGGTATAGGTTAAGCACAGGTCTTTTGGGGGAAGCTTTCCAGCCTTTAAAATGGTCAATACCGTAGATTGTAGACCATTGCGCACCATTATAGATTGAACCGTTTCTGCCCTGGCCGCTTTGGTCTAAAACAACGCTTGCATCATCATTTAATGGATAATAAAGTTCTAGGTTGTTTACGTTAGGGTGATTGGCATCAAGAATTTTATAGCGCCATGCCTGTATGTTTGCTTGGCTCAGTGCTGTGCTCCACATCCTAACATCCGCAATGGTGCCTTTAAAGTATTTGCCGTGTATGCTACGGCCAACATTTACATCCCAATCTGGCTGCGTGTTGATGGTTAATGCACCAACACTAGAAATGTTGTCTTGTGCCCCATCTATGTAAAAGCTAATTTGGTTGGTGTTGCTGCCGTTTTGAACCATTGCCACATGGTGCCACTGCCCATCGTTAACAGGGGTGGTGCCAACTGCAAAACCAGAGTTTATCTCCGTGCGAAGTTGTCCGCTACCATTAATCCAAAAACGATATTTCTGTCCAGACACGTTTTTCCCAAAGTAAACAATGTCTAGCTCAGTACCGGTTGTTTTAATCCACGCTTCAATGGTACGGCTAGCACCTCCTAAAACACCTTTGTAGTTTGTGGCTGCGATATAATTTCCACCATTAAAATTAAAGCGTATATCGCCAGCAGCATAAATACCCTGTGTGGCAGAAAGAGAATCGGCCGTAAAGACCATTGCGCTGCTTCCCGTTTTATTGGTAAAGCTTAGTTCAACAAGAATATTGTCAGTGCCATTCCATGTAAATGGCGCATAAAACTGAAAACGATTTAAGCCCGTTGTAAAGCTGGTATTTTTGAAGTACACCTCGGTAAAACCATTTAGGTCTGGGGTGCTGGCGCTTAATGCGGTTTGGGCGGTTTGTTTTACGCGTACGCGAAACATTTTAGCGTTCTGCGGATTGTTTTGCAGTAAAAGTGCAAGGGCATCTATTGTGCCAGCCTGCAGTCCGGCGGCTTGTAATTCGCTTGCGGTGATTAAAAATTGGCTCTTGCCACTAAGCAAGGCGGTATTTAATGCGTTTGATAGCGTGGTTGTTCCGTTGCCAATGCTGGCTGTATCTTCTGTAGTAATGCTGGTAACGCTTACCTGTTGTTGCACAATTTGATACATACGATAAGTGGGTTGATTCACATAATTGTAAACACTACCGCTGTAGCCACTAATGATGTAATTGGGGTGCGTGGCGGTAATAGAATCTACATGGTTAGAATCGGTGAGGTATGTGTTACAAGAATAATCCCACTCGCCACAGCCTTTATTTCGATCGCTGCCAGTACTCACCAAGCCATCTTTGCAACGCATGCTGTACAGCATAATTACCTTTTCATAGGTTAAGCCAGGGTCTGTTGGAAACTGTATAACCGTATCTCTCGTTGTGCTGTTATAATTAAAGCCTTGAACGAAGATGGTATCGCCAACAGACTGGGCGCGCAAAAGCGGTGCGTTTAGCAATAAGAAGAAGAGGGTTGTACGTAGTAATTTTTTCATGGAGATAATTCTGTTCTGTAATTTAAGGTAATGAACGGTTTAGTCGTGGTCATCAATTTTGGTAACACCACCTGCAATAATGTATTTCATAACATCAGTGCTTTTTGCCTTTACCGGCTGAATATAGTTTTTAGGCACCATAAAAAGCTGTCCGCTTATGGCAAAACTATGGGGCATATAAACTGTGATCAGGTGCGTATCAGCGTGCAACAATTCCATGCCTTCATCGGTAATAAAACCCAACCTACGTACTTCGCTATTTTCATACAACTTAACAAGCACAGGTTGATTAAAATTTTTCTTCTGGCCAACAAAGGCTTTTAAAAGATCTTTAACAGCGGTATAAATCAACTTGATGAGCGGGGCCCGCTCTAACTGTGTGTCTAGAAAATTAAAAAAGGGTAACTGAATTAGATAACTACCAATTAAACCAACCAATGTAACTACCCCTAAAAGAATGAGAATGCCAACGCCTGGGTAACTCAAATTTAGCAGGCTATCTAACTGTTTAAAGGCCCAATACAAAACATATACTGTTACACTTATGGGGGTGATATAAAGGAGGCCTTGTAAAAAATACTTAGCAATAAATTTCATGATTCGCTTTTTAGTTGGGTGCGGAGCGTTTTTGATAGGCCTGAAACAACAAGGCTATAGCTATCATCAATCCACTGTATTAGATCAGTTGCGGCAAAAGAACCATCCAGCACAACGGTATTCCAATGTTTTTTATTCATGTGATAACCAGGAAGTACCCCAGTAAACCGCTCGCGTAATTGTTGAGCTTTTTCAGGGTCACATTTTAGGTTGATGCGCGTTTCTGTGGCTTCTAAGGCAAGAAGGGCAAATATTTTCCCCATAACCTTAAATACCAGCGTGTTTTCATCAAAAGGCAGACTTTCTGTTACGCCAGGTTTTTTCAGGCAATACGTTCTTATTTCTTCTAAATTCATGCCCAGATGATGCGTTTAAAGCGTGCAAAGCCTAAAACGCACATCTTTTTATTTTTTTCCAATGGGGATGAATCTTGGTACACGCTCTTGATATTTTGCATAGTCAGGGTATTTACGCGCGCTAATTTCTTCGCTAAAGTTAGAGCTGCCTTGAAACAAGATGATGAGAAGCAGGCAGCCGGCTACGCTCCAGTTTAACCATTGCCCACTTGCAGCAACACTAAAAAAGTAGAAACAAACCCAAATGGCTTGTTCAGCAAAGTAGTTTGGATGCCGGCTTAGAGCCCATAATCCGCTATCTAAAAATCCTTTTTTATAGGGTTCAGTTAATTCACTTCCAGCATTAATCAAAGCCCATTTTTTGCTTTGAAAGCGCCAATGTTGGATGTCGGCTATCATTTCATAGGCAATAAAAAACAGCATGAAAGCAGCAACGGCATAATCGAACATACCTAGAGGAACGTCTTTAAATTGAAGTGCAACAAGTGCCGGTAGGGTAAACAATAAAATAAGTGCGTTTTGATAGCCAGAGATGAAAAATAAATTGAAGAGAGTCCATTTCCATCGCGGTTGAAATTCTGGTTTTTTGCGAAGTTCTGCCCAGCGATAATCTTCTTCGCCAGCCCAAAATTTCAAGGTATAAGCGCCTTTCATGGCAAAGTTAGCGGTGAGGCGAATGCCCCATACACTTGTTAATATCGCCATAAGAACTAATCTTGGGGCATAATTGCCATAGTCGGCAATAACCCAAGTGTACATTATGGGCACAATACTCCAAAGTTTATCTACTTGGCTATTGTTGTTAGAGAGCTCACCCACAACAAAACAATACAAGGCTACGGCACCGGTTAGATAAACAACTTTATAGAGCGCTTCAATCTCTAAAGGGCCAAGCGCTGTACCAAAGAAATAGCTGAATATAGGCACTACCAATAGCGTAATGATGAGCAAAATAGCTGTAGAGAGGATTTTCATAATTCGAGAAATTGAAGGTCTAAAATAGACTTTTTGGTAATTATTCGTGTATTAGTCTTTTAGCCCAAGTTCAGTCATGGGGTCCCAAAAGTGCTTTGAAAACGCAACGATTTGATCATCTAAAACACGAACACCTTCATTTTCTAGTAACTCCTGCATAAGGTTGGTTCCCGGAAAGTGATGTTTTCCTGTCAAGAGACCATTCCGGTTTACCACCCGATGTGCTGGCACATCATCTCGATTGTGGCAGGCATTCATGGCCCAGCCCACCATGCGGCTGCTGCCAGCACTTCCTAGGTAGCGGGCAATTGCGCCATAGCTTGTTACACGACCATCGGGTATTTGTCGCACCACGGCATAAACACGTTCAAAAAAAGAATCATTTGGATGTGCCATATAGCGAATGTATAAAACCTCCAGCCCTTGTTGAAACTATGAATGCGGATTTTT